>CAIUEQ010000285.1 GCA_903898215.1 uncultured Bacteroidota bacterium
AAATATTGGCAGCAGAATTGGACAAGCAGGTTTGATATTTACTTCAGGTTTTTATAGCAATTTGGTTAAAAGAGACACGTTATTATTTCCTAAAGATCCTATCAATCAGAACAAAAAATTAACACCAAATCAGCTTACCAGAGTTTTAGGTTTATTCATTGCATGGCCGGATGGTATTATTGATACAATTCAACCAGCAGTTGTTATTACAACAGGAATAAATACTATCAGTTCTGCTAATCAATTTCACACTACTTTTTATCCAAATCCAGCATCCGAATTATTAAATATTTCATTTGAGGTACAATCTGAAAGTACAGTATTTGCTGAGCTTTTTGATATCAACGGAAGAAAAATATCTTCAACAAATGAATTGACAAAAACAAACGGAAGAAACCAAATTGAAATGGATATGAGAGATGTTCAGAATGGAATTTATTTCTGTACTCTGTCTATTAACGGTCAGAAGATTGTTAAGAAAATTTCTATTATGAAATAGGTTAGGATTTAAAATAAATTCATTGTTTTAAAACTGCATATTTCTTACAAATTTTATCGGATTCATTTTATTTAAGTTTAACGTAAAAGTTATCCTTCGGCCAAGTTTTTGAAAAGCATTTTCATCTTTGTAAGTTGGATCTAAATTATAAACAGTTTCATAATCATCTGAATAAAATAAGGGGAAGTTTACTTCAAAAATATTTTCTATTAGAACCATTTTTATTCCTGCAGCATATTGGATTTTTATTTCATCAGCGGTTAATCCTTTCACATTTATCATTCCAATATCACCAAAAATTCTAATTGGAATTGGACCGGGAATTGTTGTCACAAAATTACCACTCACCATCCAGGTGTTTGAAGTGTAAAGTTGCATTGGCATTTTCATATCGCCATCTTGTTCGATCAGTTGTCGTGAAAATAAACCGTCATAAGCACTACGGCCAAATAATGCATGATCAAATAAATAGTCTGTTTGTCCTGAGTTTCCTGATGTTCTGAAATTGTACTCGCCAATACCCGGTACTACACTTTGTTTATACAAAAATGCTCCTCCAAACAATCGGATATCCATCTTTTTTTTTGGCTTCTCGTAATTGATAGTTTGTTTGAACGAAGCAAATAATTTTACAGCATCAGTATTGTTTTTTATGTTTTGAAGTGTGATCAATAATTCATTTTTATTTATCTCTTTATAATTCTTGAGCGAATAAATAGCTTCTTCTGTAATCGAATTATTTGCAATTTGGTATGGGGCGTCTTTTGTATCTAAATTTTTATTATTTAAGATTACAACAGTTCTTATTAAAATACTCTGATCAATTGGTGAGCGTTTATTTTTTTTATTCAAATCAAAGGAAATGAAAGGAGCAACTTTATTATACGTCAGGTTATTGCCATATCCGCCATATCCAAATCGCGCAGTATTTATTCCTAAATGAATTTGACTAAAAGAACCATAAGAAGCAATATGTCTTTCAAAATTTGCATAACCAACGATATCATTTGTTCCAAACGAATACATAGGAGCAAGGATGTAATCAAATTTCTTCTTTGGTAAAAGGCTATTATAAAAAGTCAACCCAAGCATTGTTTTATTATACAGATTTGCACCAATAATTGGCATGTAAAATAGTTGTGTTTTGTAAGGATTTTCAAGGTTGCCAAGAAGGTTAAATGATAAAGGTTCAACACTTTTAAAAATTCCGTGAGTGCGAATAGTATTGTTATCACGATAAACATCTAACGTGGTTTCGTATGCATCAATTCTGAATTTATCTCCAATTGAATTTCCGAAATCAATTTTTTTTGTACCACTAAAACCATCAAACCATTTTGTTTCAATTACAGAATCTTTAATCATTGAGGAAATAGGAAATGGTGATGTAATTGATGATTTATTTTTTATTGTGATCTGATTATTTTTAGCTGAAACAATTTTATAATCCGGTTTAATGGTAGTAGAGTACAGTTGATAAAACCAATCTAAATTTTTTCCTGTAAAACTTTTTGCATGATCAAAAAAATCATCGGGGAGAGGATGTTTGAATTTCCATTTTTCATAATAACTCTGCATCATGGCATCAAACAAACTGTCGCCTAAATAATCCTGCAAATAATGAAACATCAGTGGTGCTTTTGCATAAATAATTTCACCGTAATTTTTATCTGTGAAATCAGTTGAAGGAATATTTACTGATTGATCTGAATTTTTTCTGGCTGCTAAAAAATATTCTAATTGGAGCATTCCAAAAGGACCTTCATCTAAATCAACAACGAAAGATTTCTTGTTAATTCCTCCCCACAAACCTTTATGAATAGCAACACTTTTTACATGATTATTTCTATTCTCATAATAAGTATTAAAACTTTCGTCCATCCATGGATAAGTGCGTTCGTTATTTGCTAAAATTCCATAAAACCAATTGTGTCCTACTTCATGAACGATTACTTGTCGGCTTGTAGTTTCTATATTTGTAATAGTTGGGTATTCCATGCCACCACCTGCTTTTAATGGTGTTACCACAGCTGTTGCAAGATTGTACGGATATTCACCGAGCATTTGAGAATAAAAATTTATCGCAGTATCAACCCATTGAATAGCATTTTCTGATGGTGTAACATTGTATAAAAATGTATTGATTTTTTTGCCACTTTTTAAAACGACAGAACTTTGCTCAATCGTAAATCGTTTATCACAAAACCAAGCGAAATCATGCACACTATCTTGCACAAAGCGAAGTGTTTTAAATTCATTTGATGATGTAAAAGTTTGATATTTTTTTATGGTATCTGTTCTGTTGTTTTTAGTAAAATTTACATTTGTTCTTTCCTGCAACCACTTTTTTTCTTCTTCATTTTGTAGATCTCCCGTTGCTGCAACCACGTAATTTTTAGGAACAGAAATACTTACATCAAATTTCCCAAACTCACTATAAAATTCACCTTGATTTAGGTATGGAAAAAAATTCCAACCATTTACATCATAAACTGCCGGTTTGGGGTACCACTGCGAGATACAATATAGCTGACCTTCGTGCCCCATACGAGAGAAAACGGAAGGGATCTTCACTTTAAAAGGTGTTGTGATGATAACTTTTTGTCCGGGTTTTAACGGATGCATTAATTCGATCTTGCAGATATCAATAGTATCTAACAAATACCATTTTACACTTTCTCCATCTACTTTAAAATCCAGAGAATCTATCCAACCTTTATCTTCCTCATCAGAATAATAAAAATCAGTCTTGCCATTTTCGAGATGTTGTTTTGCAAACTCTGTTTCATTGTTTTTATAGGCATTAGGCCAAAGATGAATATATATTTCTCTTAAATCATCAGGAGAATTATTTGTGTAAACAATTTTTTCGGAAGCGCTGAGTGTATGAAAGATGTCATTTAACTTTACTGAAATAGTATAATCAACTTTTTGCTGCCATTTGGATTGCCTTGTTTTATTCTGAGTTTGAGCATCAGAAAATATTGAATGGAAGAAGAATAGAAATACTAAAATGAGTCTCATCATCAAAATGTTTGATGTGGCAAAATACATGTTTAACCTAAATGTTGGATATTTCCTTCTGGAAAAAGGAAGTTTTTATTTTTGGTTTTCAGGAATTGTGAAGCTCTTTTTTACAATCTTTCTTTTTCTTTCAACTATTAAATAGGACAAAAACATCCCGTCAACGCTTCTGTTTACTTCAATTTCATAATTATTTTTTGCGAGTTTATATTTATCGCCAAGAATGTTTTCATCCATCGTAATAATATATTTTCCATAGGGTAAATAAAACTCAAAATTCCCTTCAAAGTCTGTAAGTGTATTAAATGGTTTGTCGCCATTTGCAGTGATTTTAATTCTAGAAAGATCGAATGGGGATGAAGCATCAACTCTTATTGATTCGCGATCTATTCCAACTTTACCTTTAATTTTCACACCTCTCACAAACGGAATCATTACTGAACGGTTTTTTGTGATCATCACACTGTCTGGAATGTTTGCAAACCAAGATTCACTTGCCTCTAAACTTTTAGCAGAAATTGGCCAAATTCCTGTAGGGAAATTTTCCATTCTTGCTTCTCCATTTTCATTTGTAATAACATCAGAACTTGCAATTGATACTATAATGTTTTCAACCGGTTGCTCATTTTTATCTTTTTTTCCATTTCCATTTAAATCGTAAAATGCTACACATTCAACATTATGATTTTTCTTTTTAACAAAAGGAATTGGAATACCGAATTCTTTACGAACACCAAAGCCTATGTAAATATTTTGATTCACATATGTTGAAGCATTTTCACTGTTCATTTGTTGATTACTGAAATTATAAATATTCCCCGAAATAAGATTGTAGTTAAAGTTTACCTTAAATCTCCAACCATCATTTGAGAAATAATACAGTTCAGGATAAATACTTGCACTTTGTTGGTTAAATACATTATTGAAGTAATAATTTACTCCTGTTTGAATCATAAAATGTGTGTTATTAAACAAATATTGATGTTGTAATGAAGTTGAAAATGTTTGTGGCGTTTTATTACTTATTGATGATTGTAAAGTTTGAGTATTTGATGGCATCATCATATATCTGGCATTTACAGATAACGTTTTATAAAATACAAACCCTCCCCATTGTAAAAAAAAGCGGTCGTTATTTTCAGAACTATTTATTGGTTTATTATAACCCGTTTGAATATTTGTTGAAACACGAATGTTTTCCTTTGGATTAAAAATGTTATATGTAAAACCTGCCCCACGCGAGTGATATGAATTTGTTACGTTGTTGTAAATATTATAAAATAACTGAGGTTGTAGTGATACATTTTTCTTGTTAATGTTTAATGTTATTTGATTGTTTTGAGTATTGTTAGTTAATATTTTACCAAATGAGTAATCAATTTTATTGAAGCCATTAACTATTACTAGACCTAATCTATTATTAAAAATATAACGCGTACTTTGGTTATAATATATTCTAGCAACATTGCTATTGCCATATTCTTTTGTACTCTGACCTATATTTTGGTTGGTACTGAGTTTGTTTTTGAAAAATGAACCATTATATGCAAGTGATCCAAAAAAACCAATTTTTGAAGGAGTGTTTACTAAAATATTTGTTGATGTGGAAACAGTAGTTGAAAAATTTATAAAGATAGATTGTGTTTTTAAAATACTAAAACCAGCACGTGAATTGTAGGCATCTGTAACAGTTTTTGTGTAAGAATTTTCGCTCCTTCCATAATCGATATTCAGTGTATTTTGCTTGAAGTAACGTAGTTCATAATTTATTCCGTATGCATAAGTATTGTTACTTCCTTGTACTCCGGTATTGTTTATATAAAAGGCTCCAATTTTTTGTTTTGGTGTTAAATAATAATCTGATTTAAGTCCTCTGCCGAAACTTTGTAACCCCATCATTCCACCATTGATAAATCCTCCTTGTACACTTCCTTTGTTATAGTAATAACCTAAATAATACATACTGTTTGATAATACATTTTCATTTGAGTTGGTGCTGCTCGATGTTTGAAAATTATACATGAGCATTTGATCTTGAGAAATCTGACCAACCCCTCTGATATTTAATGTTGAAAATGTTACATCATTCATGATATTATTCACATTAAAATCAACAACCATTGGCAAGCTTGCTGCTTGGTAATCATTTACTTTTTTGTCGCTTGAAAGCCTAGTGAATGTTACTTTTTGACCAGATTGAAAACCGTTTCCTCCTCCAAGGTTAGGTTCTGTACTATTTACAAAAACTGAAAAGGTTTTTTCTTCGCTGACATTTTCAGGTTTATGGTTTTCAATATCAACCCTATTAAAGTTTCGAGTTCCCTGAAAATATTTAAACTTAAAAGTAAAAGTTGTATCCTGAAATGGTTTGATGGTTAAATTATAATTAGCATTTTTTATCATCCTATCTGAAGAATCAGATAAAATTGCGTACAAACTTGTGTTTGTTAAAGTAAGTTGAATTGGTTGGCTTTCGGTTCCTGTATTTAAAATATTTACTTTAAATCCGGTTTCGTTTGATCCATTCTTAAAATATCTTTTTGATGAGGGTTCAACTGATAATAACCAGCTAGTTTTTTTCTCAGTAAAACTCCAAAAATATGTGTTGGCTAATTGAATATCGTCTTCTGAAATAAGGTAAGCAGAGATCATAAACCTCGTATTCCCTAAAATTTTAACGGTTGGCAGCATTCTAACAGGAATAAACATTGAATCTCCACTTTCAAGCTCAATAAAATCAGCATTTTTAAAAAGTGTTTTCCATCCTGTAGGAAAATCTAGCGACAATCTGAATTTTACAGAATGTCCTGTATTGTTTGTAAGGTGCAAAACGTTTGAAACTATCTCTCCTTGAGACAAGAGGATTTCATTAGAAATAAATTTTGCAGATAAGGTATTGGTGTGTTCAGGTTTGGGATTTATTGAATCTTTTGTGTTTTGGGCAAAAGTTGGAAGCGCTATAGTTAGCAATAAGAAACAACACACGATATTTTTACAGATTTTTTGCATCTTTTATCTTCAGTTCTTATAGAGCTTCGGTTAATAAATACTTTAATCTTAATTGATATATTCCACTTCTCATACTCAATCCCGGGGCTATTCGGTAATCGATATCAAATGTGAATTCATCATAATTTTTAATATAATTCCCTGGGCCATTCACGTTTGTAACACAAGATCCTGCGGGAATTGTAATTCCAGTATTTGAAATTAATACTATTGGTTGACCCGGTAATACATTTGCATTAAAAAAACCACTTCCTGTTGTTGAAGTATTGCATCTGTTTCTTACTCTGATTTGAAGTTGATTTATTTTTGGTGTTGTCCCAGATGAAGAGTGAGGTGTGAGTAGTTCCCATTCATCTGATGGAGTCACAGGGTTGCTGCTGTTATCTATATATATAACAAGATTCCATCTGCAGTCTGGGTTATTTGTTAGACTATTGTCAACGGTAACTTTTAATTGGCTAACGCCATTTTCTGTAATTCCGCCAAGATACTTTCCAAAAGTATCGAAAGTAAAATCAACATTTGGAGAACTACTTAATAACAGTGTTACTTTATCGCAAAACTGTTGAGCTTTCGAAATGTTGAACAACAACACAGAAAAAATTACTAATATTTTTTTTACTTTTTTCATGCTTGGTCAGTGCATTTTTAAAAGAGTTTTTTTTGTTTAAAAGCCAGAAATGAGGAATCATTTCTGGCTTTTATGTTTTGATAAATGTTTTATTATTGGTCTTCTAATAATAAGTATTGTACATTCATTGTATATACACCCGGTTGTGCATATGAACCAGCTGCATTTGCAGTTACAAGATCTTTTGCAGTAACACCAGTTGCGTCATAAGCCATTGGGAAAACTGCAGGCAAACCAGGAAGGATTCTATAATCAATAGAATAATAGTAGTTACTTGTTAAACCACCAGCTGTTAGATAGCTACCACCAGCAACACCATCTGCTCCAGTAGCGGTTGTTCCACTATGGCCAGCAATATATTTCATTGCTGAGGTTGGAGGAGTTCCAGCATTTGCAGGGTCAACATATAAACTGTTTGAACCCGAAGGACTTGCAACTGGAGGAAACACAGCACTATAATCTTTAAAAGCACCTGTTGCAGCTGTTGCATTGTTGTTGGGTTGACCTTGACGTAATTCTACTAAACTTAAAGGAAGTTTATTTGTAGCTCCACCCGATCCACCTGTACCATACTTGATTTGTTGATCCCAGTATCCTGCTCCAACGTTACCGTTAGAAATACCGATTGCGTAAAGATCCCAATTTACTGTAGAACTTACTTTTAGAACTGTTGCAGCATATTTTGTGATACCTGCATAATACTTGTTGATGTCGTCAAATACAAAATCTAATTGACTTGGTGTTGACATGTTAAGTTGAAGAATCGGTTGAAGATCCATAGTGATAGTTACATCCTTTTCATCTTTCAACTGTGCGAAAGCCGCTGTAGCCATCCCGGCTAGAACTGCTAATGTTAAGATACTTTTTTTCATTTTGAATAAGTTTAAATTTCAAAACAAAGATATAAGTAGTTTTTTAAATTACAAATATAAGCAGCTGTGTTTGATAAATAAGTAGCTGTTTTTAGTGATAAATGATATATTCTATAAAAATTTTCTCCTTGTACCTCAGATAGTTAGGTGGTTTTTTGTTATTTTATGAAAATTATTGAATTTTTATAAGATTTAATTGCCACTTATACTGAATTACTCCACTTTGAATTCTAATTCAGCTGCCTGAACTTCATCTTTACTACCGTAATCTAAAACTCCCACTGCCGAGTACTTTCCTTTATCCAACTTTTCGGGTAAGCTAAATAAATAATTACGTGTATACCCCGGAAGTAATGTAAATCGTTTCACCAAAAGGCGTTGCGTTTTTCCTGTATTCGTATTTGTTAACTCAACATAAGTGGTACAAAATGAAATACCGTCACCTTTATTTACTAATGTAAGCTCTATGTTTCGAGGTTTATTGTTTAATTTTTGAAGGGCAAAATTTACTATTTCAACTTTTTTAACAGCAACATTTGGCGGATTTTGATAAATCCATATACCAAAAGCTGTTGATGGTGTAATTCCAAATGCAATCTTTTGATCGTTAGGATCAGTTTCAAGTTTTTGTCTTTCCTTGGCCTCTTCAACCATCATCGCACACCAAGCAGCCCGGTTAGTTCCTTCACTATCAGGAAGAGTTAACGTTACCCTGATTTTTTGAGAAGCACCCGGTTGCAATTCCATAAATGTTGGAGATATGTTCAACCATGTGGATAAGGAATGTTCTCCTGTTCCAGCTGACATGAAAGAAGAAGCGCCAGATTTATCCATATCAAAATCTTTTAATGTTACTTTAAATGATCGTTTTGATTTTGTTTCGTTGGTTACTTTTACTTCTATTGTTTTACTTTCACCAGGCTTAACATTAAAGTTTAAATGTGAAGGAGATACTGCTACCCCAACATCTTTTAGTGCCGAATCGAATGGAATAGCTGTTTGAGAAAATGCAGTTAGAGAGCTTACATCTAAAAAAAGTGTAATGATAAATAGTTGTATAAACGTTTTCATTTGTTGTTTTTTGAGATAACAATAATAAACCTATCATTATATAATCTTTAAGGATATGCAATAATTTTATCCTCAGGCAATGTTTGCGTATGTCTTATTTTAATTACATCAGCTAAAATTATTTTTTAAACAAGTGTGAACTGTTTTAAATCTTTATTGTTATCTTGAAGATTATATTTGTTAGTGAACAATTTTCATCGCTATGGAAGGAGAAGATTTTTTAGATAAAGATGTATTATCAAGCGTAGATCGTTTTGAGAAAATGATTAGAAATAAATCGCAAGATTTTTTCGATACCGAGACCATTGAATCAATTGCTGAATATTACATTATGAAAGATCAACTAAAAAAAGCACTTGATGCTGTTCTTTATGGCGAGTCTCTTTATCCATATTATACAGGATTCAAATTTAAAAAAGCAGAAGTGTTTTTGGAGCTTGAGAAGTTTGAAGATGCAATAGATGAACTTGAGAAAGTAGAATTATATGAACCTTTCAATCCTGAACTCCTTTTGTTAAAAGGTGAAGCATATGTTAACATAGACCAAATACTAGACGCTGAAGAATGTTTTGAAAAATCACTCCTTCATTGTGACGACAGGATAGATACTCTTTTTGAAATAGCATATGTTTTTGAAGAATGCGGACTATTCGAAAAAGCAGCAACTTTTTTCTCTCAAATAATATTAGAACAACCTGAAACAGAACAGGCTTTTTATGAACTTGCAAATTGCTATGATATTTTGATGCAATATGATATGTGTATTGAAACATATCAAAAGCTGATCGACATTGATCCATACTCTACAGGAGCATGGTATAATTTAGGAATTACTTTTGGCAAAATTGAAGAGTTTGAAAAAGCTATCGAAGCATTTGATTACTGCCTTGCTATTGATGATGATTTTGTTGCAGCACAATTTAATAAAGCAAATTGCTTTGTTGAATTAGACCGATTTGAAGAAGCCATCAATGAATATAATTTAACAACCCAAAAAGAAGGTCCCGACTCTACCACTTTTTGTAATATCGGTGGATGTTACGAGCGTTTGGATCAGAATAATACAGCCCGCCAATATTATAATAAAGCAACTAAATTAAATCCAAATCTCGCAGAAGCATGGTTCGGTATTGGGCTTACTCATGAAAAAGAAGGAAACACTAAAGAAGCGCTACAATATTTTAAAAAAGCTGTAATGCTTGAACCTGATAATAGTGAATATCTGCTCATTTTAGGGGAAGTGGAATTTAAACTTGGTTCTATCCCTGAAGCCGAAGAAATATACAGCAAGCTTGTTGAAACAGATCCTACTTTAAAAGAAGCGTGGCTTGATTGGTCGTTTATAAAATATTGGTTCAATAATTTTGATGGTGCTATAGAAATAATGCAGGAAGCACTAAAGGTAGAGCCCGATTGTCATCAATACCATTACAGGATGGTTAATTATTTGTTGTTAAAAATGGAAAACAAACAAGCCATTCAACATCTTGAATCTGCGTTAATGTTAAATTT
>CAIUEQ010000286.1 GCA_903898215.1 uncultured Bacteroidota bacterium
ACGATGAAAATAATCATATCACCATTCCGGGTTTTTATGATGATGTATTAACTTTAACAGATGAAGAAAGATTGGAATTAAACAAAGCTCCATTCAATGTTGAAGAATATAAAAAAGATTTAGCTGTTGATGAAGTTTGGGGAGAAAAAGGATATACCACACTTGAAAGAACTGGCATCCGTCCAACGTTTGAATTAAATGGCATTTGGGGAGGATTTACCGGTGAAGGTTCGAAAACTGTTTTGCCTGCAAAAGCATTTGCAAAAATTTCGATGCGTTTGGTTCCTCATCAAAAAAATAAAAATATTACTGCTCTATTTACAAAACACTTTGAAAGCATCGCTCCAAAAGGTGTGAAAGTAAAAGTAAAAGATTTACATGGCGGAGAGCCCGTTGTTACACCAACTGATTCGATAGCATACATTGCAGCAGCAAAAGCAATTGAAACTGCATTCGGTAAAAAACCTGTTCCTACTCGCAGCGGTGGAAGTATTCCTATTGTTGCATTATTTGAACAAGAGTTAGGATTAAAATCGGTATTGATGGGATTTGGTTTGGACAGCGATGGCTTACATTCACCAAACGAACATTACGGAATTTTTAATTACCTGAAAGGCATCGAAACTATTCCTCATTTCTTTAAAAACTTTACAGAAGCGAGTAAATAAAAAAATGTTGATTGGTTGATTTGATGATTGGTTGATTTGATGATTGGTTGATTGGATAATTTGATGATTAGTTGATTTGATGATTGGTTGATTTGATGATTAGTTGACTGGTGATTGCTTGATTGGATGATTGGATGATTGGATGATTAGTTGATTTGATGATTGGATGATTTTTTAAACATAAATTATGTCGCACCTAAGGAACTTTTATCCATTTGTGGCATATTATTTTTACCAATACCTGCCCACCGGCAGCCAGGTTTCGCTCCTAACGGAGTTTGAAATTTGTATAAGAAGATTACTCTATAAATTAATTTATATGTCCCGTAGGAACAAAATATTGGTAGAAGTATTTTAAAATAGAATGTTAAGTCCCGCAGGGACGACATATTGGTAATAGACTAACAAAGTATAAATCTAAAATCCCGTAGGGATGAAATTATTTATCGAAACAAACAAATAACCATTCAACCAATAACATATAACCAACACATGCAGGTAAATATTTATACAGATGGTTCATCACGAGGAAATCCTGGTCCGGGAGGTTATGGGGTGGTATTGATTGCTACAAAACACCATAAAGAATTGTCGGGAGGATTTAGAAAAACTACTAATAACCGTATGGAATTATTAGCGGTGATTACTGCTTTGGAAAGTTTGAAATTAACAGGACTGCATGTTACCATTCATACTGATTCGAAATATGTTTGTGATGCAGTTGATAAAAAATGGGTATTTGGTTGGGAAAAGAAAAATTTTGCCGGTAAAAAAAATGCTGATCTATGGAAGAGGTTCTTAGACCTTTATCCTAAAAACCATATCAGTTTTAAATGGATAAAAGGCCATAACGGACATAAGGAAAACGAACGTTGTGATGTACTTGCAACAATGGCTGCCGATGATTCGAAAAACTTATTGATTGATGAAGGTTTTGAAAGTGGATTATATAATTAATTCACTTTTTTCATTTTCAAATCTTCAAGCTTAAGAACATTTAAATAATCATTTTGAAAACTTCCTTCAGTTTGTTTTCGTGTAAAATGATATTTCGTTCCGAGAGTTTGTATGGTTTTGTTTTCAATCGAAGTAATAAAACTTTTGCCATAAGTTGACAATGCATTACCAAATAAAACCAACTGATCATATCCTTTAAATGCAGCATCAGTGGGCTCTGTAGCAAAACGATTACGATAAGCGGCAATAAATTTTTTCACATTCTCGTCATCATAATTTATAAAATACGGTGATATGATACTTGCATTCATCCGTTGCCATACATCAAAATCAGGATTCTTAAATTCGAACCAATGAGGAAAACCATACGTGGTCATTTTAAATGTATCATCGGTATCTTTAATATTTTTAAACACACCAATCAATGTAGGTTCGATGCTAGATGGAATAATGATATGGTTTGAAGATGTAAGCGAAAGGTATTTGATAATATCGATGCCTTTTTCAAACTCTACGTATTTAATTTTTACGGTTTTACTTGTAGGAATATTTTGTTTAAAACTGCCTGTAAAATTTTTATCAAAAGAAGATTTATCACTTACCACAATAATGTTTGCTGTATCGTGAGTTTGTTTTAAAATATAATTATACAAAAAGGTAGCATACCCCGGAACATCAGGATTTGCAGATATCCAGAATGGGTCGTCCAAACAAATTTTCGAAAAAGTAATTAATGGAGAAACATGAAATACATTTTTTTCTTTAGCGAAATTGGCAAGCATTTTATTTTCATTTTGCCAAACGGGTCCAATAATTAATTCTGCATCTTTCAATAATGGTTTCTGCAAAATTTTCATTAAAGTGAGGCTATCGTTTTCGGTATCAAAAACACTTAAACTTATTGGAACATGACCACGTTCAAACGAATCTAATGCAATCAATGCTCCTTGGTAATACTCTCTGCACATATTCCCTAATTGCGCATCATAGCAATTCGGATTATCAATTATTTTTTTACTGCAAAAAGGCAAAACCAAAGCAATATTATTTGATTTTTTTTGCGCAAAAAGTTGCATTGAAAATGAAAGCAGTATCAGCAAAATAAAATTCTGAACCACTGAACTTTTTAACGAAAATATTTTTAATCCTTTATCCATTCAAAAACAATCAAACTCAATAACTCAATAACCCAATAACCCAATAACTCACTCACCCTACTCCCACTCAATTGTAGCAGGAGGCTTTGAGCTGATATCATAAACAACACGATTGATTCCTTTTACTTCATTGATGATGCGATTTGCAACATGCCCTAAAAAATCGTGAGGAAGATGGCAAAAATCTGCGGTCATTCCATCAACCGAAGTTACAGCACGCAAACAAATTACGTGTTCGTAAGTTCTTTCATCACCCATCACACCAACAGATTGAATAGGTAAAAATATTGCTCCGGCTTGCCATACCGAATCGTATAGATTTTGAGATTTTAATTCGCTGATAAAAATATCATCTGCATCTTGTAAGATAGCAGTTTTTTGTTCGGTGATATCACCAAGAATTCTTATCGCTAAACCTGGACCAGGAAAAGGATGACGTTGTAAAATTATTGGATCCATTCCCAACGCTGTTCCTACCGAACGAACTTCATCTTTAAATAACATTCGTAAAGGTTCAACAATTTTAAGATGCATTTTTTCGGGCAATCCACCAACATTGTGATGCGATTTGATAGTTGCCGAAGGACCTTTAACACTAAGGCTTTCGATTACATCAGGATAAATGGTTCCTTGCACAAGCCACTTCACATCTTTTAATTTTTTTGCTTCCTCTTCAAATACTTCAATAAAAACCCGGCCAATAGTTTTACGTTTTGTTTCGGGATCTGAGATTCCTTTCAACTCGTCTATAAATCTTTTTTTAGCATCCACACCAACAACATTCAAACCCATATTTTTATAAGCGTGAAGTACTTGCTCAAATTCATTTTTGCGCAATAATCCGTTATCGATAAATATTCCGAACAGATTTTCTCCAATTGCCTGCTTCATCAAAATTGCTGCAACCGATGAATCAACACCACCTGAAAGTCCGATGAGCACATGATCATCTCCAAGCTTTTCTTTCAAATCAGAAACTGTTGTTTCAATAAAATGCGTTGGTGTCCATGATTGACTTAAACCCGCAATTTCTTTGATAAAATTATGCAGCAAAGTTTTTCCGTCAATACTATGTGTAACTTCCGGATGAAACTGAATGGCATAAGTTGGTTCTCCATCAATTTTAAAAGCGGCAACATTTACAGTATCGGTACTTGCAATGATCTTAAAATTTGAAGGAATAGTTTGAATGGTATCGCCATGACTCATCCATACTTGTGAACCAAGTTCAATATCTTTAAACAATACATCACCTGATACCTCTTTCAGTTTTGCACGACCGTATTCTCTTATCTTAGATGCAGTAACATTTCCACCATTTTGTTTTGCCAGCAATTGAGCTCCATAACAAACACCTAGAATTGGATATTTTCCTCTAAAGGGTAATAAATCGATATCGGGCAAAATGCCATCATTTACCGAAAATGGACTTCCCGATAGAATGATTGCTTTACAATCAATATCTGGTTTTGGAATATTTGTACACGGATGAATTTCCGAAAAAACGTTCAACTCGCGCAATCTGCGAGCGATGAGTTGTGTGTACTGAGAACCGAAATCTATAATTAATACTTTTTCTTCCATAAAATTGGGGCGAATTTCGATTATTTTATTCAGAGGTACACACAGATTTTTTAACTAAAATTGAACATTCAAAAAAAAAAATGTCGAAGATCACTCCTGTTTCTATTCAAGAATTCCTGAAACTATCAGCAAAATTGCCCATTTTGGATGCTCGAAGTGAAGGAGAATTTGCTCAGGGACATATTTGTGGAGCGATAAATTTTCCTATTTTAAATAATGAAGAGCGTGCATTAGTTGGAACTTGCTATAAACAAAAAGGCCATGAAAAAGCAGTTTTGCTGGGTTATGAACTGGCAGGACCAAAATTTCATTTGATGATTGCCGATGCCTACAAACGTTTTCCTGAAAAAAAAATATTGCTGCATTGTTTTCGCGGAGGATTGCGTAGCAGAATTTTATCGTACGTTTTACATACCGCAGGATTTGACATTACTTTATTGGTTGGAGGATATAAAGTTTATAGGAAGTACATTTTAGAAACCCTTGAACAAGAATTGAAACTTAAAGTTATTGGAGGATTTACAGGTTCCGAAAAAACGATAATTTTAAATGATCTAAAAAAACATCAGCAACAAATTATTGACATTGAAGCGCTGGCAAACCATAGAGGTTCAGCATTTGGAGCAATCGGGTTGCCTCCTCAACCAACACAGGAACAATTTGAAAATGATTTGGCAAATGCTATTTCACAACTCGATAGTTCAAAAAATATTTGGGTGGAAGATGAAAGTCGCATGACAGGAAAACTGAAAATGCCTGATAAGTTTTATGATCAATTGCGAAATGCTCCTTTGTATTTTATCGATAAAAGTTTTGACGAACGTGCTCAAAATATTTTAAACACCTATGGGAAATTCGATAAAATAAAATTGACAGAATCGACACAAAAATTAGCAAAGCGTTTAGGAGATTTACGTTTGCGAGAAGCTATTGCCCACCTTGAAAATGATGAGATGGAACAATGGCTGAAAATAGTTTTAGCATATTACGACAAAACTTATTTGCATGGCATGCAAAAACGTGATGAGAAAAAAACTGTTTTAGTTTTAGGCAATTATATTTCTGGTCTGTTAAACACTATAACTCATTCATAATTCAAGTTTAGATTCCTCACTTTGTTCGGAATGACAATCCTCTGAATATTTAGTAGGGATTGGCGGGCACTTTGAGCCCGCCAATCCCTAGTCTAGCATAATTGCCTTTCATTCCGAACAAAGTGAGGAATCAAAAAAGATGATTGTAAAACTTGAATGATGAATGAAGTCTATTGAAAAAAGAAATACTTTATCAGCATAAAAATTAATTACTTTCGAAATACATTTTTCATCGATGAAAAAACTCGACTATATATTATTTCTATTCATCAGTTTTGTTTTTATTTTTTCGTGCAATACCGAAGCGAAATTTGGTTTCCGAAAAAAAGTAAAAGTTAGTGACCACAAAACCGCTCAAACCATTATTAAAAGTCACGTTACAAAGCCTGAAATAAAAGCTGACAATATTGATACTTGCGAAATAATTACTGCAAGTAGTG
>CAIUEQ010000287.1 GCA_903898215.1 uncultured Bacteroidota bacterium
ATTGAATACCAAAAACACATTTTGAAAAATAAAATCAACAATAAAAAAAATAGTTTAGTTTTGAGTTAGAATTAAAAAACACTCCTTAAGGAAAAGTTCAAATTAGTTTGACGACATACAGTATAAGTACATGGGCACAGCAAGATGCTATGCTAAGTCAGTACATGTTTAATGGTTTATTTTTAAATCCAGCCTATGCGGGATCACATCCTTACACAAGTGCAAGCATGTTGCACAGACGTCAGTGGACAGCATTTGACGGAGCTCCGGTAACGAGTTTGATTGCTGTTGATGGTCCTGTTTTGAAAGAAAAAATAGGTTGGGGACTTATCCTTTCCAACGACCATATTGGAGTAACAAATCGAACAGATTTTTTTGCCAATTACGATTACCAAATAAAGATTGGAAAAGGTAAATTATCAATGGGATTGAAATTAGGTGCTTCACAATATTACGCCAAACTTTCAACCCTCACAGTTTGGGATCGAACTGATGATGTATTTTTAGGAGACAGAAGCAGCGCGATTTTACCAAAAGCAGGTTGTGGTATTTATTATTATGCCGAAAGATATTATGCAGGGGTATCTATTCCTATAATTTGGGCCTATGATAATACCAGAAATTTCAATTTCAATCTGGAAGCTGCATCAAGTTTAAGAAGACATTATTTTCTCACAGGAGGATACATATTTGATGTAAGCAAAAGTGTGAAATTAAAACCTTCTGTTCTGATAAAATATCTGGCATCTGCACCGGTACAAGCCGACTTCAACCTCAATGCATTGATCCTTGACCAATTCTGGGTTGGAACATCTATTAGAACAGGTGATGCCATTGCATTGATTCTCGAATATCAGATTAACAAAGAACTCCGAATAGGTTATGCTTTTGACTACACATATTCAAGACTAAACTCTTATTCAGGCGGAACTCACGAGGTGATGATTGGATATGATTTTACAAGATTTGCTAAAATAAAAACTCCTCGATATTTCTAATGAAAATTAAATCATAAAAATATGAAAACGCTAAAAAATATAATCCTGATTTTGATAAGTATTTTTCTAATCAGCAGTTGTGCTTCCTATTATCAAGAACACGCAAATAATAACTTTGATAAATACCGTTATGCCAAAGCAATCAAACAATATAATAAGTCGCTAAACAGAAAAGATAATACTGATGCAAGAGCTCAACTTGCAAATTCTTTTCGCCTCATTAACAATACAGAATTGGCCGAAGCTGAATATGCAAAGGTTGTTGCCAGACCGGATAGCAAGCCCATCAATAAATTCTATTATGGAAAAATGTTGATGACAAACGGAAAGTATGAAGAGGCGAAATATTGGTTCAAAGAATATCTCAGTAATTCTCCCGATGATGCTTTTGCAAAATGTTTACTCGTATCATGTGATAATGTTAATTCACTTAAGATTGATACCACACTATATTCTCTCGATATTCAAAGATTTTCGGAAATGCATGCTTCTTTCAGTGCAGTTAAATATCATTCGGGAATTGTTTTTGCCGGAGAGAATTCTCATGGTAAAAAAAATCCATGGAATGGAGAATCTTACCTCGATTTATTTTATTCTCAAAAAGATAATGATGGAAAATGGATTAGTCCGGTTGTGTTAAAAGGGAAAATAAATGGTGTGTATCATGAAGGTCCTGCAACGTTTAATAAATCACAGGACGTGGTCTATTTCACAAGAAGCAATTATTCATCTAAAAGAAGATTGCAAAGAGATGCCGACAATATCAGTAACTTAAAAATATTTGAAGCATCAATGATTAACGGTAACTGGGAAAAATTACAAGGAATGCCTTTTAATAGTGATGATTATTCATGCGGACACCCAACACTTTCTGAAGATGGAAAAACACTTTACTTTATCTCTGATATGCCTGGTGGATATGGTGGAACTGATGTGTATAAAACAAATAAAACAGCCGATGGTAAATGGTCGGCACCAATTAATCTTGGGGAAGTTGTAAATACTCCCGGCAACGAAATGTTTCCTTATATTCATGGAAATGATACCTTATACTTTGCTTCCGAAGCACATCATTCATTAGGTGGATTGGATGTATTCATGACCTACCATGCAAGTGAAGACTGGCATGAACCTGTTAACCTTAATTACCCACTTAATTCTTCAAAAGATGATTTTGGTTTTTACTTGAATAATGAAGATCACAGATCAGGTTTCGTTTCATCAAATAGAGAAAATATGCACGATGCTGTTTATACTTTTCATATCAACGATCCTACGCTAACACTTAAAGGAGTAGTTACTGTGAAGGGTACCGGTGAAATTATTAAAAACGCAAGAATACAAGTAGAGGTTCCTGTTGATAAAACTACAGCCGATCTTTTTACAGATGAAAATGGAAGATACTTCACTCCATTAACTATTGAAAAAGAATATAAACTCATGGCATCAAAACAAAATTTTCTTTCTATGAGCGATCATGTTTCTACCAAAAATCAGAAAATTTCGAAAGAATATATTCGTGATTTTGAATTGGAGGCACTCGTAATACAAAAGCCAATTATTATTCCGAACATTTATTATGATTTCGACAAATGGAATATTCGTCCGGATGCTGCAATTGAGTTAGACAAAATGGTTACTTTACTTAATGATAATCCAAAGATCAGAATCGAAATGGGATCA
The DNA here is from genome assembly GCA_903898215.1 of uncultured Bacteroidota bacterium. Lineage (GTDB taxonomy): Bacteria > Bacteroidota > Bacteroidia > UKL13-3 > UKL13-3 > CAIUEQ01. Next base: position 2,682 of record CAIUEQ010000287.1, read on the forward strand.
CATACCGACTGCCGTGGTACACATAAATATAATGATGTGCTATCAATGAAGAGGGCAAGATCTACTGTTGAATATCTCATCTCAAAAGGCATCGAAAAGAAAAGACTTGAGTACAAAGGATATGGCGAAACAAAACTTTTGAATGATTGTGGTTGCGAGCCTGATAATGTTGGTCCTGGCAAAGATTGTACTTCAGAACAACATCAGCAAAATCGTAGAACAGAATTTAAGGTAATTGAAGTAATGAAATAAGTGTTTTTGTTTGGTATAAATTCAAAAAAAGTTGCCACTACAATGGCAACTTTTTTTATGAAAAATAAATAAGCAAAAATTAAATCCACCTTGCTTTACTTTTGCATGATGTTGTTCCATGATGAGGTTAAAGCTTTTCTTAAAAAAGAAAATATAGCGTTCAGCGAAAAATATTCGATTGAATTCAAAAGTATTTTTCAAATTATTTTTTTGATCGACCATCAAATTGTATTGCATTGCATTGCTCTTCAACACCCATCGTTAAAAAATATTTCTCCCGATTATTTTTCGAAATTTTGTGATAACGCTGTAGCTCAAAATGTGAGAATAATTAACCTTTGGGAAGATGTATGGCAACTTCAAAACGAATTGGTACGATCACGAATTTTAGCTTTATGTGGAATATCAAAACGTATTCATGCAAGGCAAACAAAAATTGTGAGAATTGATAAAAAAGTTGCCGATGATTTTTTAAATGCAAATCATTTGCAGCAAAACGTAAATGCTTATTATAAATATGGTTTGTATAAACTTGATGAATTAGTAGCTGTGGCAACATTTAGTAAAAGTCGTGTGATGACTGATAGTTCGGCACTATACCGCTCATTTGAATTGGTTCGGTTTGCGAGTTTGCGTGGAACAACTGTAAACGGTGGTTTAGGTAAATTGCTTAATTATTTTATCGAACAACACCATCCTGCTCATATCATGACTTATGCCGACCGTGATTGGAGTAACGGAAACAGCTATATAAAAATGGGATTCACGTTAATTGAAAACACACAACCACTGGAATTTTTTATTCATCCTAAAGAAATGATCAGATATCATGCTCATAGTTTGCCGACAAAATTCTCATCCATTGAGGAAATGACAAAAGCAGGTTATATCAAAATTTATAATGCAGGAAATGCAAAGTTTATTTTGGACAGGCGAAACGGTTGAATGGTATATTAAACTTCTTTCATAATTCAAGCATAGATTCCTCACTTTGTTCTGAAAGACAGTCGCTCTGAATATTTAGCTGGTAAAGGCGAGCGCAAAGCTCCCGCCTTTTCCAGCTCTCTCGTAATGATCTGTCATCCCGATCCCACCAAAGCGGGAGAGGAAACTGAAAAGATGATTGTAAAACATTAATTATGACTGAAGTAAATTTGTTTAAAAGCTGACAAAAAACGGCTTAATTAAAATAGCTTATCTTCGCAGGCTAATTTTATTTAATTGAACACACCATACAATCTCATCATCATTCTTGGCGCTACTGCCACCGGCAAAACAAAGCTTGCTGCAAATTTAGCAAATCAACTAAACACCGAAATCATCAGTGCTGATTCGCGTCAGGTTTATCGCGATATGAATATCGGAACAGGAAAAGACCTGAACGAATATGTGATAAACGGAAAACAAATTCCTTATCATTTAATAGATATTTTAGATGCCGGTGCCGATTATAATTTGCATCTTTTTCAACGCGATTTTTTTAAAGCGTATGATGAAATTTCAGCACAAAATAAAATTCCAATTTTATGCGGAGGAACAAGTTTATATATAAACGGAGTGCTTAAAGGACATGCGCACACTCCGATTCCTGAGAATGCTAAATTAAGAATGTCGTTGGATGGAATGAACAAAAAAGAACTTGTTGATTATTTTATCGCGCTTCCCGAAACACCCTATAAAAGCAAAGCCGATACCTCAACTTTTCCGCGCATGATCCGTGCCATTGAAATTTGTACTTGGGAACAAACAAATACACGTGAAGAAAATCAGCCTGCAAAAAATTTAAAGCCAATTATTTTTGGTTTAGATATGGCTGTTGATATTAAAAGAAAACGTGTTGAAGAACGTTTGAAACAACGTTTGGAAAATGGTTTGATAGAAGAAGTGAAAGAACTTTTGATAAAAGGTGTAAGCAAAGAGAAACTTCTTTTTTATGGCTTGGAATATAAATTCGTGATGATGTATCTCAAGAAAAAAATAACGCTTGATGAAATGACAAAACAACTCACCATCGCTATCCAACAATTTGCAAAAAGGCAAATGACTTTTTTTAGAAAAATGGAAAACGAAGGCGCAAAAATAAATTGGATAGATGCTGCGTTACCTGTTGAAGAGCAAATGAAACAAATAAATTCCCTTTTGGCATAAAATATTTAAATTGCAATCATGTTGAGCACAAACGACATCTTAAATTTTTTAAAACAAGAAAAACATTACTTACACAAACAGTTTGATGTTAGTGATATTGCTGTGTTTGGTTCGTTTGCGAAAAATGAAAATGTAGATTCGAGTGACGTTGATATATTAGTCGAATTTGATAAAGTGAGTTTTGACAAATACATCAAACTCAAAATGTTTTTGGAAAATAAACTTTCAATTAATGTTGACCTTGTTCGCAAAGGACCACACCTTTCATCCGGTTTTCTTTCATCAATAGAAAAGGATTTAATTTATGCCTAATCCAAAAATCATTCAAGATAGGTTAACATTAATTCTTGAATCAATAAACCTTATTCTTGAGCGTAGTGAACGAATTAAAACTGCAAGGGATTTTGTAAAAGATAAAGAAGGAATTGAGTTAATGGATTCGATTGCCATGCGTTTGCAAATGATTGGTGAAAATGCAAAACGCATTAATAAAGAAGAAGAAAACTTTTTTGAATCAAAACTAAAACTCGATCCCGATCCGATTATTCGTTTTCGTGATTTTATTTCTCATCATTACTAAAAAACGGATTATGAAATCATCTTTGATATTTGCACGCATCATATTCTCATCATGAAGAAACAGATTGACGAATATTTCGCAAAAACCAATAGCTAATCAACCAATAACCTATTAACCAAAACATGAGTACCTGCGGATACACTTGCCCACAATGCGAAGGAAAAGGATTTATGGAAGACGGAACTCCATGTGATTGGTGTGGAGAACAATTAAAAAGTGAAAAGGAAAAAGTTGAAAGTGATGATGAAAAATTTGGGATTGGGAATTTAGAATTGGGAAATAAGGATGAAGAATTGTTAAACGATTAGTACACACAAATTTTTGTCATGTCGAGCGGAGTCGAGACATTGCCCATTTGAACCTGTTCTCGACTCCGCTCGAACTGACAATTTTTAACAGAGTAAATGAAATGGCAATCGTGATTAACAGAATTTGATTAACGACAACAGCTAAATTATCAAATCAACTCCGATAGTTATCGGGATCACCATTTCATTTCTCTCCCGATAGCTCGGGATAATCAACTACAACACTGCAATATGTTGCAATTCGTTTTCCTCATCCATTTCTAAATTCTGAGCAATTTTTATATCCTTTAAAGCAGCATCCACATCATTTAATTTGATTCGTACACTTGCACGTTGGCGGTATGCTTCGGCAAATTCAGGGTACAAAGCAATGGCTTTATTTAAGTCGCTGATGGCACTGTCATATTTTTCGAAACGTGATAAAATTAATGCTCTCCAGTAGTAGCAATATTCGCTGTGCGGACATTGAACAATTGCTTTATTGATATAGGTAAACGCAGTATCAAAATCGAGTTTATAAAAAAATAATTCCGACAACATCAAATTATAATCCGATTCGCCATCGTTGGTTAAGCGAATGGCTTTATCACAAAAATCAATCGCAATATCAAATTCATATTGAAGCTTGAAAAGCTCGGCAATACAGGCGTAAACATGCGCATGGTTTGGATTATTTTCGCGCACGTCATCAAATATATGTGCAGCCATTTCAACTTTATCAAGATACAAATAGCATAATCCTTTTTTCAAAATCCCATCAATACTTTCAGGTTCAAACAATAAAAACATATTGAGTTCATGAAGGGCTTCTTCATACTTTCCTTTTTGAATTGCTGTTACTGCATTTTCATAAATGTCTGCAGGGCGAACGTTTTTTTCAGTGTTTAGTTTTAAAGTTTCCATGTCGTTTTTTAGTTTATTTTATGATTCAAAATTTCGCCATTACAACGACACCTATTGTCGAAGTAATTTTTTTTTGAAATTTTTTTTGAACTCCTTTGCGAACTTTGCGTAAAACTTTGCGCCCTTTGCGGTAAAAAAAAATTAACCGCTAAGAACGCTAAGAAAAACAAGCGCAAAGACCACAACGATAAAATTGAGTAACTTCTAAAATTTCAATAAACTCTTACATTTGTTTCATGCCCATAAGTAAAAATTCACATATCCGTTTTCGAATTATTGATAAATGTTTGCGCGATAAACAAAAACCTTTTCCTTCAAAAGAAGAGTTGATAGATGCATGCAGTGTGATTGGTGAACTCTCCTCTCGCACTATAGACAGAGATTTATACAGCATGCAACACGATGAAGAGCTTGGATATTTTGCTCCAATAAGTTTCGACAGAAAACGAAAAGGATATTTTTATACCGATGCTTATTATTCTATCAACAAATTTCCGTTGCGCGAAAATGATCTCTATGCTTTGGAGTTTGTATTTTCATTATTGAAACAATTTGAAGGAATCGGGCCTGTTGAACAATACAAGGAAACGCTAAATAAAATTGAAGAGTTGATTAATATTCGTTCAGTATTTGGTGAAGATAAATTTGAGAATTTTGTGGAGGTAGAAAAAAGTTTAAGTGCCGGAGGAAATCAATTTTTAAATGATTTGATGTTAGCCATCAAAGAAAAAAATATTGTCAACTTATATTATAAAAGTTTTAGTTCAGATACCGAAAAGCAATATGAGTTTTTGCCTTATGTATTAAAAGAATATCGCAACCGTTGGTATGTAATCGGAAAAAATAAAGCCACCGAAAGCATTGTGACATTTGGCTTAGAGCGAATCAATAAAATTATTTTAACGGAAGTGTATTTTAAAAAAGATGCTGACTTCAGCGCGAAAGAATATTTCAAATATTCGTTTGGCATTTCGGTGAACAACAAATTTAAACCCGAAAAAATTGTGTTGAAATTTGATGCGAATCAAGCTCCGTTTATTAAAAGTCAGCCGTGGCATCAATCACAAAAAATTATTTCCGATACCAAAAAAGAATATACAATTGAGCTTACTGTTATTCCATCTTATGAACTCAAAGCACAAATATTAAGTTATGGTGCAACCGTTGAAATATTAAAACCATCTTACTTAAGAAATGAAATTATTGAAACATATTCGAATTCAATAAAAAAATATCAATAAAAAAATCACTACTTTTGGTTAACAAAAATTTAACTCATGAAAAAATTATTACTCATACTTGCCTTATTTATTTCTAGTGCTCAAATAAATTTTGTGTCGGCACAATGTACTCCTGATACATCAATTTATGCAGCTGGCAGTTATTTATTCCCATCAAAAATACCTTTTGCTACTATTAATATTCCTTATAGCCAAGTACTCACTTTTAAAATTCCTCTCGATTCATTTATTAGTGGAATAAAAATTCAC
>CAIUEQ010000288.1 GCA_903898215.1 uncultured Bacteroidota bacterium
ATCATCTCCCGATAGCTATCGGGATCATCAAATCATTCAACCTCCTCAACACGCTAGATCTTGCACCAACAATTGCAGTAACAGCCGCTGCAAAAAATATTGAAACCGAATTATCAGGATTAAAAAATTTGAAAATAAAAGAAAGCAATCGTTTGCAATCTCTCGAAACAGAAATAAAAAAATGTGACTTTAACATCGTAGCAAAAGATGATTCATTGTATATCAAACAAAACGCTATTAACTATCAACCATCAACTATCAACCTGTTTCAAACATACAACGACCACCGACTTGCCATGTCGCTTGCACCATTAGCATTATTGTTCGATGATGTAATGATAGAAAACCCGGATGTGGTAGAAAAATCATATCCTCATTTTTGGGAGGATTTAAAATTGGCAGGATTTGAATTAGAAATTAATATCTAAAACTTTTTAAATTCGTAGGGTATAAAAAAAAGCAATATGAAAACTAACAAGATGTTTTTAATTTTTTCGATGGCAACATCATTGCTATTATTCGGCTGTCCTTACGAATCAAAATTTCCACTTTCAAATTCTTCTGAATCAACTATTGACACTTTATTAATTGGCAGTTGGGATGAAATTACCGCAAAAGATGAAGAGCCTGCAACAAGCATCGAGATCAATATTTTTAACGATCACGAATACTTATCACAAATGATGTCGAGAGACAAAGGCAGCTTAACCATTCAGGGTTTCAGGGCATTTGAAACAACTATCAATCATCAAAAAATATTGAATGTTCAGGAAATTGGAAACAAGCCAAAATATAATTTTTATAAATATGTGGTTTCAACTGACACCTTAAAAATTGCATCCGTTTTAAAAGATTCAATAAAAACAGAATTTAAAAACAGCACAGAATTGAATACCTATTTCTCAAAAAACATGAACAGTCCAAAATTTTATGAAGATGTGAGAATATTTATAAAAAGGAAAAGAAAATAAATGAAAAGAATAATTCTGTGTATCATTTTGCTTTCACAGCTTCCTGTTTTTTCACAAAACGGAAGTGTTTTTAATTATCGTTTCAAACCCAATCGTACCTACATACAAACTGTTGAACAAAGAGAAATTTCAGAAACAAAATATTCAGGCGACAGCTTATTCAGATTAAAGGTAAAGGAGAATAAATTAAAAGAGTTTGAATCAACAGAAAACCTTCAACATATCGAAACTGTAATAAAAACTGATGGTTTGGTTAACGATACGAATTATAAAATAACTTTTGAGTTTACAAAACCGCTTTATAATAATACACCAATCGTACCATTGGGAACAAAACTATTTGCTCATTGCAGCACGAGAAAATTTATGCCTACAATTGATTCGGTTTCCAATTTGGAAATAACAAAAGATAAAAGTAAACCCCTCATCGATTTAGCCAGATCAATAATTTTAAATATCGAGTTTCCTGAAAAAAGAATGACAAAGGGAGAAGTATTTTTCAAAACCTATCCGATTACTTTTCCGGGAAAAGACAATGAATTAATTATTGTTTTAGTTGGTACAGGTTATAAATTATTAAAAATAGAAAAAGGAATTGCAACGTTTGAGATTAAACAGATCTATAAAATAAATCCCGGTATCACTAAAATTAAACCTAGCATTTCGGGAGAAGGAAATGGGATTTTATTGTATGATATCAATGAAAATTTTTATACAAAATATGACCTCAATACCAAGTTTGTTTTTTCAGTAAAAAAAGAAAATTATACCATTCAAACTACCACCACCAGCAATTTATCACATACCGTAAAAATTGTTACAAAATAGAAAAAGAGAATTTTATAACTAATACTCGATAAATAAAAAACAACATGTCAGGGAATTCAGTTGGAGAAATATGTAGAATCACAACATTTGGTGAAAGTCATGGGGAGGCTTTGGGAGTAATCATTGACGGATGTCCTTCATTACTGGAAATTGATACTGATTTTATATTACATGAACTTAGAAGAAGAAAACCAGGACAATCATCAATCACAACAGAAAGAAATGAAGATGAAACTTTTGAAATATTATCAGGTGTTTTTGAAGGAAAAACTACCGGTGCTCCGATTGCAATAATTGTAAAAAACACAAATCAAAAACCGGAAGATTACGATGAGTTGAAAGACATTTTCCGACCATCGCATGCTGATTATACTTACGAAAAAAAATTCGGCATCCGCGATCATCGAGGAAGTGGAAGAGCATCTGCACGTGAAACAGTTGCACGAGTTTTAGCAGGAGCAATTGCAAAATTATTTTTACGTCAACATGATATTTCTGTTCAGGCATATGTTTCACAAATAGCAACTATAAAAGTAGAGCAACATTATTCGGAACTTGATCTATCCTTAACAGAACAAAATATTGTGCGTTGCCCCGAACAATCAATTGCTAAAAAAATGATAACGTTAATTGAAGAAATAAAACTGCAGGGTGACAGTATTGGTGGAGCTATAACTTGTGTGATTAAAGGTGTTCCTGTTGGATTAGGCGAGCCGGTTTTTGACAAACTTCATGCAGATTTAGGAAAAGCAATTTTAAGTATTAATGCTTGCAAAGGTTTTGAAATCGGAAGTGGCTTTGAAGGAATATTAATGAAAGGCAGTGAGCATAATGACTCGTTCACAGTTCACAGTTCACAGTCAACTGAGAGCCCTGATTTGATTACTACATCTAATCACAGCGGAGGAATTCAAGGAGGAATTTCAAATGGAATGGATATTTATTTTCGTTGCGCATTTAAACCTGTTTCCACCATTAAACTCGAACAAGAAACGGTAAATAAAAATTTACAAAATGTTCAAATGAAAGCTTCAGGCCGTCACGATTCGTGTGTGCTTCCTCGTGCTGTACCAATTGTTGAAGCAATGGCTGCATTAGTTTTAACCGACCACTTTTTAAGGAACAAAATCTATTCTCATGATTGATTGTTATCACTTTAAGTCCATTTTAATTGGGTGATTGCAACTAAAACACGTTAATTTGCCTCCTTATATAATACTCTTGGAAAGAAGCTGTATGCCAAAAGCTAAAGGCCAATATTTAATAAATCAAAAATGTATAAATCATTATTAACGTTAACAATTTTTTTTGGGTCGATTTCAGTTTCAATTTCACAAAATTTCACTCCTTGTTTAACAGATCAAATTCATCAACAGGCAATCCTCAAAAATCCTGAAATTATCCGGTATGAAAATGCTGCCAATAAATTAGCCAACGAGCAGACTAACACTATACCATTATTTAAAACAGGAGCTATCTATTTCATTCCTGTTGTGTTTCATATCATCCATCAAAGCGGTACTGAAAATATTTCTCAGGCACAAATCATGGATGAGCTAAGAATTTTAAATGAAGATTACAGAAAGTTGGGAAGAGATGCATCCGATAGTTTAAGTACAAACCCGTTAGCTGCTGATATGCAAATAGAATTCAGGCTTGCACAATATGATCCAAACGGAAAAAAAAGCGATGGTATTAATCGCATAGCAAGCACACTTACTGTAAATGCCGATAACAGTGTTAAATCTTTGAGTTATTGGGATAGCAATCGATACTTAAATATTTGGGTGGTGAATTCCATCAATAACACAGCAGCGGGTCAATTAGGAACTGTTTTAGGATATGCTCAATTTCCATGGGATAGAGTTTCTTATCCCACAACTGATGGAATTATTGTAAGAGCTGATCAAATTGGTACGGTTGGAATTGGCCAAACTTCACAAGCCGGACGTACCTTAACACATGAAATTGGACATTGGCTAGGATTGTATCACCCTTTTCAGGATGGTTGCGTTGGCGGAACATCATCTAATTGCAGTACTCAAGGTGATAAAGTTTGCGATACACCTCCGGTTTTATCACCAAGTTTTGGTTGTTCCACCAATCAAAATTCTTGTAGTAACGATTCACCGGATTTACCCGATCTTGTAAAAGATTATATGGATTATGCTGATGGAACTTGTATGAACTTGTTTACTTACGGTCAGAAAAATAGAGTTTTCAGTATTAGTTTTACCGGTTCGGCAAGTAATTACAATAGAGTAACTGCAGCATCTGCAAACAATCTCGTTTCAGCAGGAATTGGAGCTACCGGAAATTATTTATCAGTAAGTGCGTCTACCAAAAAAGCGCCTTATACTTATGGTTTTGAAAGTTCAGGTTCACTTGCCACAGACGGATGGATTTTAAATAATTTTAACAATCCTACAAACGGGTGGCAAATAAAATCAACAGCTTTCCAAAGCGGAAGCAGCTGTATCATGCTTCCAAATCTTACCAATGCAAGTAATACACGTGATGGTTTTCAATCACCAGAAATTGATCTTACAACAGTTGCCACACCTTTTTTAAACTTTTACTGTGCGTATGCTCAAACTAATCCTTCTTCAAATGATATATTGAATGTTTATATTTCTGATACATTTGGAATAGATGAAAAATTGCTATGGACAAGCAATGGTGGAAGTTTGTCAAACGGAGCATTACAATATCCTTCAGCATATATTCCTAATTCATCACAATGGAAACCAATTACAATTAGCCTTTCTTCATATAAATATTTTACTCATGCCAGAGTGCGTTATGAATTTCAAAATCGCAGGGGAAATAATATTTACATCGATAATTTCAGCATATCAAATACTCCGTTATCAGGAATTGATGAAGCAAAAAAACTATTATATAAATTCAGTCTTTATCCTAATCCACTAAATTCAATGGCAACAATATCCTATGAATTACAGCAAAATGATAAGGTAAAAATATTGCTGTATGATATGATGGGCCGAGAAGTGATGATTGTTGAAGATGCTCAGATGGAAAGTGGTTTACATACATTGACTATCAATAAAGGAAACCTTAATTCAGGAATGTATTTTATTCGTTTTGAATCCGGTGAAAACACCTTCAATCACAAGCTATTGATTAATTAAGAATTAAGCTGCAATTTTGAATATTCACCGCAGTAGTTATTATTGCAGTGAAATGATGTTGTAACATTCCAGAAAATATGGTTGTTACAACATTGTTATTTTAACGTGAAAAGAATTATGACGAAGAATTTAGTAATTGTTGAGTCGCCTGCAAAAGCAAAAACCATCGAGAAATTTCTCGGTAAAAATTTTACCGTAAAGTCTTGTTATGGACATATTCGTGATCTGGCCAAAGGAGATGAAGCAATCGATGTGAAAAATAATTTTAAACCTCACTACGAAGTTTCGCCCGATAAAAAAGCGATCGTAGCTGAACTGAAAAAATTATCTTCTCAAGCTGAAATGATCTGGCTAGCATCCGATGAGGACCGTGAAGGAGAAGCAATTTCTTGGCATTTATCTGAAGTCTTAAATCTTGATGCAGCAAAAACAAAACGCATCGTTTTTCATGAAATTACCAAACCTGCAATTTTAAAAGCAATAGAAAATCCTCGTCAAATTGATAAAAATTTAGTAGACGCTCAACAGGCAAGAAGAGTTCTTGACAGGTTAGTTGGTTTCGAGCTATCTCCAATTCTTTGGAGAAAAATTAAAGGAAATCTATCTGCCGGGAGAGTTCAATCAGTTGCCGTTCGATTAATTGTTGAACGTGAACGTGAGGTCAATAATTTCAATTCAACATTTGCATATAAAGTTACTGCACAATTTAATGTTGGCGGAAAAACAATGAATGCAGAATTGCCAAAACGATATAGCAAAATTGAAGAGGCAGAAGCCTTTTTAAATAAATGTAACGGGGCTACTTTTTCTATCAAAAATCTTGAAGTAAAACCTGCAAAAAAATCACCGGCACCACCATTTACTACTTCAACATTGCAACAGGAAGCAAGCAGAAAATTAAGTTTCTCGGTTTCGCAAACCATGATGGTTGCACAAAAATTATATGAAGCAGGACTCATCACATACATGAGAACTGATTCGGTAAATTTATCCGACCTTGCTTTAAATACAGCACGCACTCAAATCAATCATCAATTTGGAAGTGAGTTTGCTCAGACAAGAAAATATACTACAAAAAGTGCAAGTGCACAGGAAGCTCACGAGGCAATACGTCCAACATATTTTGAAAACACAAGTGTTAACATTGGAAGACAAGAAGACCGTTTGTATGAACTAATTTGGAAACGAGCAATCGCTTCACAAATGGCAGATGCACAAATTGAAAGAACAATTGCAAATATTGGAATTTCAACTACAGGTGAAGAACTAACAGCAACCGGTGAAGTATTAAAATTTGAAGGCTTTTTAAAAGTATATCTCGAATCAAATGATGAAGAAGGAGATGATGAAAACTCATCGATGTTACCTCCTTTAAAAGTTGGCGAAGATCTTTCATTAAAACAGATGGAAGCGATACAACGATACAGCAAACCGGCACCAAGATATACTGAAGCAAGTTTGGTGAAGAAGCTTGAAGAACTTGGCATTGGCAGACCATCAACGTATGCTCCAACAATTTCAACAATCCAAAAAAGAGGATATGTTTTAAAAGAAGATCGCGAGCCGAAAGAAAGAAATATTCATATCATCACACTCACAAATAACAAAGTGAGTAAGGAAGAAAAAATGGAGAAATTCGGTTACGAAAAACAAAAATTATTTCCGAGTGATATAGGAATGATCGTGACAGATTTTTTGTCGAAACATTTTGAAGACATCATGAATTATCACTTCACTGCAAAAGTTGAAAAAGAATTTGATGAGATTGCAAATGGACAAATTCAGTGGAATAAAATGATTGAAAATTTTTACACGCCTTTTAGTGCTGATGTAAAAAAGACCAACGAAACTGCCGAACGTCAAAGTGGTGAGCGAATGTTAGGAGTGGATCCGGTGAGTGGAAAAAATATTTATGCTAAAGTAGGACGTTTTGGACCGTTTGTTCAGCTTGGTGAGAACAGCGATGACGAAACTCAAAAACCACAATACGGAAAATTATTACAAGAGCAACGTGTTGATTCAATTACGATAGAAGAAGCAATTGAATTATTCAAACTTCCACGTTCGATTGGAGAATTTGAAGGCAAGGAAGTATCTATAAATATAGGACGTTTTGGACCATACGTAAAATGGGGAGAAGAATTTATTTCTTTACCAAAAGGAATAGAGATTATGGAAGTAAGTTTGGAAAAAGCTATTGAAGTAATCAATGCTAAACAAACAGCTGAAGCTCCTGTTGGCATGTTTGATAATAAACCAATTACTAAAGGGAAAGGTCGTTTCGGACCATTTATTAAATGGGATAATATGTTCATTAATGTGCCACGTGCATACGACCTCGATACAATTACTCAATCACAGATGAATGAGCTAATTGAGAAAAAAATCGAAAAGGAAGCTAATCGTTTTATCCAACAATGGCCTGACGAAAAAATATCAATTGAAAATGGACGCTGGGGTGCATTTATTCGTTTGGGCAAAAACATGATAAAGATTGGCCGCAATAAAGAGGGTGAAAAATACTCCAACGAAGAACTTAGTAAAATATCAATTGATGAAGTAAAGAAATTAATTGAAATTGAAATGCCAGATGCTTTTAAAGCTAAGAAAGCTGCACCTAAAAAAGCTGCTGCAAAAAAAACTGCAGCGAAAAAACCTGCAGCAAAAAAAGTAAAAAAATAAATGCTTAATGAGAGGGAAGTCATATCGCTTATAGCTTTGCTTGATGACGAAGATTTAGAAGTTGCCGAGCATGTTGAGCAAAAATTACTTTCTCTTGGAACCGATGTAATTTCTTTTTTAGAAAACGAATGGGGTGCAATAAAAAATATCGAGCAACAAAAAAAAGTTGAGAATATTATTCACCGCATACATTTCACAAATTTATTAAACGAATTGCGTGAATGGAGTCACGAAGCTGAACCCGATTTACTTGAAGGAATTATTTTAGTTTCAAAATACCGTTATCCTGATATTGACAAGCAAAAAATTTTAAATGAGATTGATAAAATCCGACTTGATATCTGGCTCGAATTACATTACGATCTTACAGCTTACGAAAAAATAAGAGTCCTTAACCATGTGTTTTATCAAATTCATGGATTTCAAGGAAACACCGATAATTATCACGACCCTTCAAACTCCTTTATCAATAACGCTCTCGAAAGCAAAAAAGGAAATCCTATTATGCTTGCGATCATTTATATGCTCGTTGCACAACGTTTACAAATTCCAATATTTGGTGTCAATCTTCCTCAGCATTTTGTATTGGCATATAAGGAAGAAAACACCCAACATCTTACAACCGATCCTTTTAATACAAAGCCAAAACTCGATTACAGATTTGGAAAAGTTTTATTCTATATCAATGCATTTAATAAAGGTGCAGTTTTTTCAAAAGCCAATCTTGAACAGTTTTTAATTCAGATAAAAATTGAACCTAAATATGAATTTTTTGAAGCCTGTTCGAATACAGATATTGTAAAACGTGTTTTAAGAAATCTGGTAATTGCCTATAAACAAAACAACAAATTAAATAATGTGAGCGAAGTGCACGAAATGCTTGCTATTCTTGGCGAGCCGCTTCTTAATAAATTTGAAGACACTACACCCGAAAATGAAAACGAGGAAGAATTATAATCAAATAAACACTACTTTCGTTTCATCAAAAAAAAGTAAATCATGGAAGTAAAAGATAGCAACGGAACATTATTAAATGAAGGCGATTCAGTACAGATAATTAAAGATCTGAAAGTAAAAGGTTCTTCTTCTGTATTAAAAAGAGGAACGCTTGTGAAGAATATCCGACTTACTTCCAACGAAGAAGAAATTGAAGGTCGTGTTGATAAACAAATGATGGTGCTGAAGACTTGCTTTATGAAAAAAGTTTAATCTTTATTTCCAAAAACATAAGGTTGTAGTTTTATTTTTAAAGAGGCAGATATCACCTCTTCCCTATCAATGATTTTTACATCATTAAGCGAACGTCCGTATCCTTTATTCTCTAATGCTTGAACATTCCACTCTTGTTCAAAGTGATTGGTGTAACATAACATATAAACTCCTTTTGTTAAGCCCAAATAAATTGTTCCGTTTCCTCCATGGCAAATCATAAGGTCAGCTCTTTCCAAAACATCTTCAAGATTTACAAAACTTTTAGAAATGATATGCGATGCGTTTAATATGTTAGATGAATCGCCAGCTGTTATGATTGTATATCTAGAATAACATTCGTCATTTAAAAATTTTAGTTCAGACCAATTTCCAGAACTGCCCATCGAAACAAAAATGATAGGTTTAGAAACTCCAATTTCATCTAACCAACTACTTTCCGAAATTGTTGATTTATATATTAATGGTTCAATATTAAAATAATTATCAGGAAGCGATCTTTGTGGAAAAAGTAGGGCATCGTCACAAATAAAATTTTGATCACCTTCCATTTCTGAAAGATAATTTGAAACACCCTTGAGAGCATATTTTTTTCTAATCTTTTTAAAGGGCAGATGAACAATCTTAAAAGATATTTTTTCAGCAATTCGTGTAATCTTATCGAAGTATTTTGAAGGAACTATTTTTGATAACCTGTAAGCAAAATGAGTACGAGAAAGCTTACGGGTTAATGCATAATATTTGGTCATATACCCGTTGACAAGGGCAGTATACTCAACATTTGTAAACTCGGCAGCCATTTTTAAAGTAGGAGCTACATCACCAATAACAATATCAGGTTTTAATTTATTTATGATTTGAATTTGTGATAAAAACACTTTTTCAATATCAGTAATATTGAGCCATGAAAAATTAAATTTTGTTGAACAACGTAAAGCAAAATCAGCATCAAATTGTTCACATGAAAACGTTTGATAATTGTTTTGAAGGATATGCTTTTCATAAATTTCACTGTGCAAAAAATGCACTTCGTATTTATCATTAGGCAGAAATTTTTTGGCAAATTCTAAACATCTTAAATAATGTGAGAGGAGATGAAAAGGAAAAATTAGCACTCTAATTTTAGGCATGAGCTTTACGAGAAAACAATTCAAATAATGATACATTTAAAAGTTGTAGCAACATTCCATAAAACACATCCTCAAAAGGAATAGTAAGTATCCTAAAACGGGTAATTTCAAAATTATTGTACCATACTACAGGTTGTTCAATTCCGGTTCCTGTTAAAATTCCATTTACGATAAGAAAAGGAATCAATAAAATCAAAAAAGTAAAATAAAAGCGATGGAGAAAGTTTACTTTAAAGACAAAGAATAATACAACAAGAAGTGATGTAAGACTAATAAATGTAACAGTTGTATATAACCGATCATAAAATAAAATAGCAAATACTGAAAGAAATATCAGCAGAGAAAAAGTGATTTTATTTTCAATCGTTTTAAATATTACTGGATTAATAAATAAAGTAAAGCAGTGATAGGTGAATAAGCAGGAATAAGGTATGCAAATAAAAAAGAGCACTTCTTCGAGTGGCAAATTAAAAAAATATATCCCGGTAAGGTAATCAGGATTAAATCCCCATACTTTAATTTGTGTGAAGTAAATATCCCAAAGTATAAAAATAAGTGCCGTGATGAATATTGCCGGCAGTGCAAATTTCCATCTTTTATAAAATTGTATTTTGGGATGAAAAGAAAAAATTAAAGGGACAATAAAAGCTCCGAAATTGATAAATAAATATAGAAATTTCATTTTGCTGAACGTTTCAAAGCTTCTTTAAAATAAAACACTGGAACCCAAAGCATGCCAAAGCATTCACCATTTTCTTTAGATAAATGTTTATGGTGCATTTTATGTGCTTTCCTGATTGCTCTCAGGTAAATAGAATCTGTATTTCTGAATAACTTAAAACGTTGATGAATAAAAATATCATGAACTAAAAAATAAGCTAAACCGTATAATGAAATTCCAATTCCGATAAAAAATGTAAAGCTAAACTGATTGAGTAAGCCATTGATAATAAAAATAATTCCAGGTGTTGCGAATATCAAAAAGAAATAATCATTCTTCTCAAAAAAACCTTGGTCATCGCGTTGATGATGGTCGTGGTGAAGGAACCACAAAAAACCATGCATCATGTATTTATGCGCTAACCAAGCAACACATTCCATACAAACAAAAGCTATCAAAACAAATAAAATATTGATCATGCTATTCTTATTTCTGGTTGAACATTTTCTCTAAAACCTTGTATCTGAAATCAAATATTTGTTCAATCTTTTTCTTTACAAATAGCCAGTGTGCTAATTGGCCAAAAACAGAAAATGGCAATTGATATTTTACAACATCTGTCATCAACAAACCTTTTTCAGTAATTTTAAAATGGTGAGAGTGTTCCCATATTTTATAAGGACCTTTCAATTGCTTATCGGTAAAATAATTTGGCTCATTAACCGTATCAATTAAAGTTTTCCATTTTAAAGGTATTCCGAAAATTGGTTTCACGATATAATTTATTTCCATTCCAGAGTAAACAGGTTTATCAGAAATTTCTGAGAGTATTTGAAAGCTCATCTCAGGTGGTGTGATTTTTGATAAATTTTTAGCTGATGAAAAAAAAGACCATGCTTCTTGTTGTGAAATATTCAATACTTGTTCTCTATGCAAATAATATGTTTTCATTTTTTTTATTTCTTTCAAAAGCCACGATGATTCTATCAAAACACAACTTCATCCATTCAGTATAATTTGCGGGATTTGATTTGATGTCCTCAGAAAGTGATGTTAAGTCCATGTATTTCCAATCACCAACTTCTTCTTTGTTAATTGAAGGATGATGATTACTAAATCCTATAAAAACGTGATCAAATTCGTGCTCTATTAAATCATGGTCTAGTTTTGCATGATAGGTAAAGCTAAAAATAAATTTTACCTCACACTCAATTCCCATTTCTTCATTCAAACGTCTTTTTGCAGCATCAATAATTTCTTCACCAAAACCTGGATGACTGCAGCAAGTATTTGTCCATAAACCGCCTGAATGATATTTAGTATTTGCTCTTTTTTGAAGCAACAGTTCTCCATTATCATTAAAAATGAAAACAGAAAAGGCACGATGAAGCAAGCCCTTTTGATGAGCTTCCAATTTAGGCATCAAGCCAGTTTGATGATCATTTTCGTCAACCAATATTACTTGTTCGCTCATTTGAAATTTAATTTTTCAAGTTCATTACATTGCTTCGAATCAATCATGTATTTTGATATTCTGTTTTTCAAATCCAGATCATTTAGCCTCTTCCATTGTAAAGTTATAAATAATTTATCATTATTAATATCTCCGGAATATCCAAGAATAAGGGGAACGTTTGTTTGAACACAGAATCTCAAAAAACGAATTTCAATATTCCATGGATTTTTTTGTATTGCTTGTTCAATAATTGTTTTCCCGGCATTAAAGTTTCTTAGTTTTACAAATGGGTTGATTGAATAATTTGCTTGCATCATATACGCCATTCCTCTGTAGCCTAACAAAACAGGATCAGTATTGATATTTACAGATTCCATCAAAAGCAAAAAACTATCAGCCGAACTTTTATTAATTGAAGCAGCATAAAAATGTTTCCGCAAATCCAAAATATCTATACTATTTGAATACGATTTGGTAGTGAATACCATCAAAAAAATAACAATCAACGTTCTCATAATAAGTTCAACTGATGTCTTAAAAGTGATTGAAACATGAGACCTAATTTATTGCCATTTGAAATTCTGATTCTTGCACTCATCACTTTCTCAGCAGGAGTTTGTTTAATTCTATTGAAAAGTTTTCGGTAATAAAAATAAGCCAGATACACTCCCCTTCTACTTTCACTTGGTAAACTTTTTATTCCTAATAATGCTTCTTCAAAATCTTGATCGATTTCTAGTTGTATCTTTTCTTTATCAACCAACGAGAAACGTTTAAAATTCACTTCAGGAAAATAGGATCTTCCTAAAACTTCATAATCAGCTTTTAAATCTCTTAAAAAATTAACTTTCTGAAAAGCTGCTCCAAGCTTCATTGCCGAAGGTTTTAATTTTTGATAAAGCATTTCATCACCTTCTGTAAAAACTCTCAAACACATCAAACCCACTACTTCTGCTGAACCAAGAATATATTGACTGTATGAATCAGGATTATGGTTGGTTTCTAATAAATCCATTTCCATACTTTTCAAAAAAGTATCAATAAGTTCCCATTCAATATGATAGGTATTTACTACTTGTTGAAATGCATTTAAAATCGGATTTACACTGATTCTTTGTTCGATTGCTTCAACGGTATCTCTTCTTAATTTTTGCATCAGAGAAACTTTATCAAACTCGTGAAATGAATCCACAATTTCATCTGCTACTCTCACAAAACCATAAATTGAATAAATCGGTGAATGAAACTTTTTATTCAAAAAATAAATACCAAGAGAAAAAGATGTACTGTATTCTCTAGTAATTAACTTACTGCATGAAGCAGAAACGTTATCAAAAATAATTTTCATGGGTTGGGGTTAATAATTTAATGTTTTTAACAATTCATTTGCGGCAACTTGTCCTGATATAATGGAAGGTGGAACACCAGGTCCGGGAACAGTTAGCTGCCCTGCGTAAAATAAATTTTTCACTTTTTTACTTTTAAGTTTAGGCTTTAAAAAAGCAGTTTGAAAAAGTGTATTTGCAAGTCCGTATGCATTTCCTTTGTATGCGTTGTAATCGTTTATAAAATTTGAAACAGAATAACTCTTTTTAAATATTACATGATCGCTGATATTTTCTCCGGCAAATTTTTCCAAACGATCCATGATCAATTTATAATATTGATTTCTTATTTCTTCTGTGTCTGATAATCCGGTAGCAATAGGCATCAGAATAAAAATATTTTCAGAATTTTCAGGAGCTACTGTTGGATCTGTTTTAGATGGACAGCATACATAAAACAAGGGTGCGGTTGGCCACTTTTTATTGATATAAATTTCTTGAGCATGTTGCTCAAAATTTTCATCAAAAAATAAATTGTGGTGACTGATATTTTTTATTTTTTTATTTATTCCTAAATAAAAAATTAAGGACGAAGGAGCAAAAGTTCTGCTATCCCAATATGATTCGGAATAAGATTGATTTTTTTTAGGAAGGAGTTTAGTTTCTATATGATGATAATCGGCTGCTCCAATAACACCATCAACATTCCAACATTTGGTATTTGAATGAACATGAGTGATTGCTCCTGATTGAATTTCGAGATGGTCGATATTTTGTGAAGGAAGAAAATTTACTCCTGCTTTTTCGGCAATGGTTTTAAATGCATCAATCACTTTTCCGAAACCTCCCATAGGATAAAAAGTTCCTTGCTTTAATCCTGAAAAATTCATCAAACTGTATAATGCCGGTGTATCCTTGGGCATGGCTCCTAAAAACAATACCGGAAATTCTATCAAAGAAATTAAACGAGGATCTTTAAAATACTTTCTGACATGTTTGCTAAACGGGGAAAATACCTGCAGACGAAAAATATCTTTCATCAGTTTAAAATTGATGAATTCGGTAATTGAATTACTGGGTTTATAAACCAAGCCATTCATGCCAACATGATATTTGTATTCGGCATCATTGATAAACAATTTAAGTTTATCGGCAGCTCCGGGTTCGATGCTTTCAAACAATTCACAAACCTCTTCAAAATTGGCAGGAATATCAAAGGAATCATTTTTCCCAAAAATTACTTTGAAGCCAGGATCAAGTTTTTTTAGTTCATAAAAATCGGATGTGGTGTTGCCAAATAAATTATAAAATTTTTCATATACATCAGGCATCCAATACCAGCTGGGACCCATGTCAAAAACAAAACCATTGCTTTCAAACACTCTAGCTCTTCCACCAAATTGTGCATTCTTTTCAAAAACGGTCACATCATTATTTTGACTTGCCAAAACAGCTGCTGCAGAAAGTCCCGCAAAACCAGATCCGATTACCGCTATTGTAGATTTATGATTGTTTAACATTTATTCGTGGTTGTTAAACGTTTCTGGGTGAATCAATTCTAATAATTGTAGAACTTCATTTAATATCAATACATTTTTATGTGAGGATGTAATGCATGATTTTTTTCCGGAAATACAAATTGATAAATTTTTATAATCGGTAGAAAGTTTATTGATAAATTTTTCGGTAGAATTTTCCTCCTGGTTGGTTACAAAAAAAGTAAATAAATGGGTTGGATTATTTAATTGAATAACTTCCTTTAAATTATCATATGGAATTCGTTGTCCTAAATAAATCACTCTTCTTCCACTTTGTCTGATAAGGAAATTTGCAAAGAGTAAACCTATTTCGTGTTCCTCGTTTTCTTTTAAAAATAATATCCAGGTTTGGTCTGTTTTTGTAGGTATAGGAAGGGCATCAATAGCTGCAAATAATTTTTGTTTGATAAGGTTAGATACAAAATGCTCCTGTGCTGGAATTACAGTACTTTTCAGCCAAAGAAAGCCCATTCTGGAAAGCATAGGGTGAATAATTTTAACGTAGGTATTTAATAACCCATAACCCCATACCACACTTGAAAATATTTTATCAAATTGTGCTTCGTCAAAATTTGAGATTGAAATGATTAGCTGATTGATGATTGATTCAATCTTTTGATCGTTTTGTTGAGATGAAATAGTGATTTTATCTATTTCCTTACATATTTGATCTTGATTAAATTTACTGATAGCAGAAATTTTCATTCCGTGATTCATCAGTATACAAACATTCAACAGTTTTCTCAATTGCTCATCATCATACAATCTGATATTAGTATCAGACCTTTGGGGTGTGAACATATTATAACGCTGCTCCCAAATTCTGATGGTATGAGCTTTAACGTTGCTTAATTGTTCGAGTTGTTTGATTGAGTATGATGACATTGTTTTGTTTAATATTTTTCAAAGATAGTTAAACAAAAGTATAAAGCAAATTTATCAAAATAATAAAAACGACAAGCCAAGCCCATCAACGATGAACGGAGAAAATAAAAATTCGGAAAGCAACAGATTAATTTATACAGAAGCTGTTATTGCATCTTTTTGAATCTTTTTGACCAAACCCTGCAACACATTTCCGGGTCCGCACTCAATAAATTCGGTTGCTCCATCAGCAACCATGCTTTGTATACTTTGAGTCCAACGAACCGGAGCTGTAAGTTGAGCGATTAAATTATTTTTTATTTGGTTTACATCGGTAACAGCTTTTGCCGGTACATTTTGATAGATCGGACAAACAGGTGTATTAAAATTAGTTGATAAAATAGCTTGTTCCAATTCAACACTGGCAGGTTTCATTAAAGGAGAATGAAATGCACCACCAACAGGTAATACTAAAGCACGTTTAGCTCCGGCAGCTTTCATTAATTCGCAAGCTTTATTTATTCCTTCAACCGATCCCGAAATTACCAATTGTCCTACACAATTATAGTTTGCAGGAACAACAATTTCATCTGTAATCGAGGCACAAACTTCTTCTACTTTTGCATCATCCAAACCTAAAACTGCAGCCATTGTTGATGGTTGTATTTCACAAGCTTTTTGCATTGCCATTGCACGTTTATAAACTAAACGCAAACCATCTTCAAAGGTTAATACTTTATTGGCAACAAGAGCCGAAAACTCACCGAGAGAATGCCCTGCAACCATATCGGGTTTAAAATCTTCCCCTAAAATAATTGCTTTAATAACAGAGTGTAAAAAAATTGCCGGCTGAGTAACGCGAGTTTGTTTTAGCTCTTCATCTGTTCCGCTAAACATGATATCTGTAATCCTGAAACCTAGTATTTGATTTGCATTTTCAAAAAGATTTTTTGCTGCAATATTATTATCGTAAAGGTCTTTGCCCATACCTATAAATTGTGATCCTTGTCCTGGAAATAAATATGCTTTCATATAATTTTATTAATATTTAATGGTAGAAGCAAATAAAATTAAGTTCGCTTAAAAGAACAAAGAATATTTTTTGCATGTCAACTCAACAAGAAATTCTAAGTTATGTTTGTTAATAGCAATTCGATTTTATAAATCAAATTCAATTAAAAATTCTGTTCCTTTTCCCACTTCACTTTTTACACTTATTTTCCCTCCAAGAGTTTCCACTTGAGTTTTAACCATAAACAAGCCCATGCCTTTTCCTTCAGTATGTGAATGGAACCGTTTATATAATCCGAAAATTTTATTGCTGTTTCGTACAAGATCGATTCCTAATCCGTTATCTTTAAAAGTTATGAAAAATTTATTGTCAACTTTTTTACTGCTAATATCAATTAATGCATCCTCATTAATTCTTCGGTATTTAATACTGTTTGAAATTAGGTTATAAAACACACTATTGATATAACTTTTTAAAGTAAACATTTCATCTATCTCACTAAAATCACTTTTTATTATCACTTCATTTTCACCAATTTTTAAACCCATAAAAAACTTAATGTCATTTACCAATTCGGTAAAACTTATTTTCTCCTTCTTCTCATTTATAACTTGTTTTAACTGTAAAATATGATTCAAATCTTGTATCACATCATCAAGTTTATTTACAGAAGTAAAAACACCATTAAGCATTTCGTCTTTTTCCGTTTGTTGAAGTTCTACGGTTTTTAAAATATCATTAAAGCCTTTGATATTTGCTACCGGTGAACGCAAGTTATGAGAAACGATATAAGTAAATTGTTCAAGATCTTTGTTTCGCTTAATTAAATCATCGGTAATATTTTTATTATGTTTTTCGGCCGCTTTTCGTTCGCTGATATCCGAATGAACACCAATTGATCCAACTACGTTTCCAGCTGAATCTAAAATTGGTGTTCCACTTATTGAAACCCAAATTAGTTCTCCATTCTTTTTTCTCAACTGAATCTCATAAGTATCAGATTTCTTTTCTAATCGGAGGTTATGTTTTTCTTTAAACAAATTTTTCTGTTCTTCGTCTACAAATATTTTGAAAGCAACTTTCCCAACTAATTCGCTTGGTGTATAACCCGTAATTTGAAACATCCTATTGTTTGCATACTGTATCACATCATCATTATCAACCGACAGCAAACCTTCGTTCATGGTATGAATTAACAAGCGATATTTTTCTTCACTTTCAATTATTTGTTTTTCAGCAATTTTGTTTTCCTCCGAAGTTTGAATATTATTTATTGCAAATGAGATATTTTGGGTAACTTTTTCGAGTAATTCAATTTCTTCTTTGCTTGAGAAAAAGTTTTTTTCGTTACTATAAATTACAAATACCCCAATTACTTTTTCCCTAACTTTTATTGGAATAGATATACTTGAACGATACCCTCTTTTTAAGGCATTGTCTCTCCATGGTGCCATAGAAGGATCGTTTTCGATATCATCACTAACAAATGTTTTCCCTTCTCTGATAGTTTTACCGATTGGACCATTTCCACTTGAGGTATTTGCGCTTGAAACGATAAATGCATTTTTAAGATATCCGTCTTCGTGCCCTGACCAAGCTACTGCATTAACACTATCATTTTTATCATTTATTAAACCAATCCAACTCATATAAAACTTACCATATATAATTGCTATATCACATATTTCATGATAGAGGTTTTCAATAGATTGCGCACGTAATACCAAATAATTAACCTGACTGATAAATTCGTAAAGGCGATTTATTTTCAATAATCTTTCTTCAGTTTTTTTTAGATTGGTAATATCTGAATTGAAACCATACCAAGTTATAGTTCCGTCATCCAATTTTTCGGGAGTTGATTTCGAATAGATCCACTGAATTTCTTTGCCCGGAATTTGAACTCTGAATTCGCATGTAAAATAAGATAAATTTTTTGCCGAATATTCAATATCGTGTATCACCCTTTCAGCATCATCCGGATGTAAAACTTTACCAATAGGCGTAAAATCATCAACAACATCTTCGGGATTACATCCAAAAAGATTTTTAATACCTGATGAAGCAATTGGAACGAAATAGGTTCCGTCAATTCTTCTTGAAAACTGAAAAATCAAATCAGGAACATTATCAGATAGTTTTCTAAACTCTAAATCTTTTTCACGAATTTTAGCTTCGGCAAGTTTACGATCAGTAATATCAATAATGATAGAGTGGATATAACTTTTACCTCCCATAATAACCGAGTTACCTAATACTTCCATATCTCTAACACTACCATCGGCTAATTGATGTTTAACCTGTATATTATATTTATTAAGTCGGTGGGTTTCTTTTAAATCATTTCGAAGTTGTTCGTCTGTTTTATTCACATTTATTTGACGAATATTCATTTTCTTTAATTCCTCTCTACTCCACCCATAAAATTTTGCTGCAGCATAATTAGCATCAATAATTTTCCCGGTTTCGGGTTCTAAGATGTATTTTATGGCTGAATGATTTTCAAAAAGTTTTCGATAATCCTCTTCGCTTTGTCGCAATTCGTTTTCCAAAACTTTGCGCTCATTAATATCTGATACCGCGAGTATTACTCCAACAATATTTTTATGTAAATTAAGCGATGGAAACAAACGAATATGGTACCAATGTGGCATTCCGGATATTCCACATAAATTACTTTCGATTTTAAAAATATTTCCTTTTAAAGTTTCAGGTAGTTCAACTTGGAATTTATCATTTAGAAAACCAGTAACAAAATTTAAAATGTTTTTACCGATTACTATTTCAGTTCCAAATTCTTTTTCAAGAAATTTTTGAATAATGGTATTGAAAGATTTAACCTTAAAATCTGTATCCATTAATACAAAACCTGTAAATGAATTATCGAAAACCGAACGAATATTTGCTTCCGATTTTTGAAGATTAACAGTTTGTTCCAATAAATTTTGTTGTTCTGTTATTAGTGTTTTTTCAGACACTTTTCTTTCTGAAATATCAATGAATGAACCAAACATACATTGTGGTTTCCCACTATCATCAAAAACAATGTTTGCCGAAAATTCCACATCAAATAAAGAGCCATCCATTCTTTTCCCGATATCTTCTCCACTATCAAATCCTTTAGTTATTAAAGCTTGAACTGTTTTGTGAATTCGATCTCCATGAAAAACAGTGGTAAGATTTTTTCCAATTAGATCATTCATGCTTTTACATCCCCACATTTTTACAAGAGCTTCGTTTGCATATATAATGTTTCCTGAAAGATCAGTCATTCCCATTCCGCTTATTGATTTAGAAATGGCTTCTTCTTTTAATTTTAAATTTTTTTCGAAAATTTCTCTTTCCGAAATATCAGTAATATGTGCCAATAAAAATTTCTCTCCATTGTTTAAAAATGTTTTAAGCACAATACTCACCCAAAAGTTATTGCCGAAAGTACTTTCTGAATCAACTTCGATAATTTGCACCTTGGAAGTTTTAATGGCTTTTTCGGCAGCTGAAAGCATACCTGATTTTTTCCAAGATTTTATTTTACGAAAATTCTGTTTACAGAGTTGTTCAACAGATCCACCTGTAATTTTTGCAATTGCTGGGTTTGCATAAACACATATCCCCGACTCAGCTTGATAAATTAATGTTCCTATTGGCGATGCCTCAATAATTTCCTGATTAAAAATTGTGGAATGAGAAAAACTTTGGGTTGGTTTTGATTTACTTTTTAAGACGGAATCAATTTTTTTAGGTGATAATTTTGATGCAGTTAACCGTGTAGCATTTTTTTTTGCAGCACCTTTTGGTTTGACAGAATTTTGCTTCATAAATAAATCAAATAAATTCAATACAAAAAAAGTATCGAGAGGGGATTTTCAACTTTTATATGCAAGCAATGTCTGTATTAAATAATTGCAAATTCATGATTTTGGTCAGGAATAAACATACAAAAAAAAACATAAACACCTACTTCCCTTTAATATACGAGCTATGTTTTGAATAAGGTCGAAAAAAAATATTTCAAGAAACTAAGAGGATACTTTTATCAACTCTCGCTTCGCAATTTTCTTCTATCAACTTCGATGCCTTTATTTTTTAAAAATCCGGCATTGGAGCGCAAACGTAAAAACCATAATACCCGAACTTCTTTATAGAAAAAATTAGTTGTTTCAATTTTTCTTTTAAACGTATTATAAAATGCAAAACCAACTGAAGTTGAAGAATTTCCTATGGAATCATGTTTATGAAAATAGATTGGAAATACGCTTTTGGTAACTGTTCCTGCAACTTTACAATCGGCATATAATAAGTAAAGCAAGCGTCTGTCGTAATCGTGATTATCAAAATTAACAGCACTAAAAAGTGGTCCCAAAATATGATGATTGCTATAAATTCCTTGTTGCTTTTTATAGGTATATGCTTGCCACAAAAAATGATAACTTTTAAATTCAGGAGATTTATATTTATAAAAAAATGGAAATAATCCCCAGAAATTTGCTTTGCTTGTATTGTTCAACCAAAATATTGGTGCAAGATGAAATGCAGTTTGTATAGCTGATTTTTTATATCCTACAATCGGCCAAATTAATTGATAACTGTTAGAAGTATCGGTTTTAAAATGCTGGTAAGCGATTAACCCAAATAAATCACTTTGAAGGTGTGAAGGCTTATAATACGAATGATAGTATAAAGGGAAAAGCAATGAGGTAGTCCGTTTTTGAGATTCGATATCCCAAAACAACGGAGTAAATACTAAATGATGGTTATGATTGATTTTACTTTTCCCAAAAGAAAATAATGGAAAAAGTGTTTTTGATTGATACTGTTTATTAAAGAAGGAATGATAAAACGGAAATAAAAATTGCTGTGATGATGATGCATTTTTGAAATTTAAAAATGTTGGAAACACATAAAGTGAAAAGTTGTTTGTTGCATCATTGTAACGATATCTGTAAAATGGAAAGAGTGAACGTGTATGGATATTTGATCTGTCTAAATTCCAAAAAACAGGAAATAGCACTGTTGAATTATTTGTATACGCTTTAGAGTAACGCACTTCTCCGGATGATTCATGATAATGCCAGTAAATAGGAAACAGCACATCAGTTTTCAATTCAAATTTATTTCTGTTTGTGTATTCAAACGACTTTCGATAATGCCAAATTAATGGAAACAATACGTGATAATTTTCAATACTTGACGAATCAGAATGATGTTTTAACCACCATAATGGAAATAAAAATTTGCGGTCGGTTTTAACATTGGAAATATGCCAATAAATTGGTGTGATATTGCTATAAGAAGTTACTATAGAATCCCATGCCCTAAGTATTTTTCCTTTTCCATAAAATGGCATCACCCCAACATAATCATTTGAACTTTGAAAATGTCCATCATAAAAAGTAACCGAATGATGATTCCAGTAAATTGGAAAAATTGTGGTATTGTTTTTAGAATTATAGTTACTATCATTTAATGATGGGTTAATGTAATTCACATGACTTTTATTTCTGAAATACACTGGAAACAAAACAGTGCTGTGAATGGTATCATTTTTTAAAGTTTGATTCTTTTTCCAATAAACAGGAACCACAAAATGAAAATTATAACTCGGCTTATTGATGTTCCATACAAATGGAGTAAACCCATAAAATGTTTTATGCTGTACGTTATTTTTTCCGTAGCCAAAAAAAGGCATCATCAAAAATGAGCTATGTTCTGGCCTTTGATAACGCCATACAATAGGGAAAACTACATCATTTTTAATATCAACATTTCGTTTCCTGAAATAAAATGGAAAGGCTGTAAACCTATTGTTGTTTTCGGCTTTATGCTTGAAAAAAAATATTGGGAAAACCCATGTTGATGAGTTAGATAAATTAGCCTGACGAAAATAAAATGGCACTAAACTGCTAGTTGATTCTGCTTTATTTCGGTAATAATAATAAAGTGGGAAAACCATAAATTCAGACTTATCGTTTACTTTATCATTTTTATACCACAGAAAAAACAATAGATTATTTTTTAAGTAATCACCATTATCTGATCGTGAGTATTCTAATAAATCGATGCCGGGAACAATTTCCAATACTTTATACGATTGAATTCTTGAAATAAAATTATTGGTATACCTATAAACACTCGGATAATATAAACTTCCAACTCTGACATCTTTTTTTAGTGAATTAAAACTGTAGGTATAAACAGGAAGTAGATGAGTATGAAGATCGTTATTGATTAAATTTTTTCGGTAAGTAAAAAGTGAAGCTGCAACTTGTACTCGTTTTTCGGAATCTGTTTTATCACGATAAACTATCGGCCATAAATGTATG
Organism: uncultured Bacteroidota bacterium; assembly: GCA_903898215.1. Lineage (GTDB taxonomy): Bacteria > Bacteroidota > Bacteroidia > UKL13-3 > UKL13-3 > CAIUEQ01. The sequence goes on from CAIUEQ010000288.1 coordinate 23,152, forward strand.
TTTCTTCCACGGGTAATTCCGAAATCCGATTTCATGTCGTCTTGAGCAAATGCATGAAACGAGAGTAAAATAATCGTACATATGGTAAAAAACTTCTTCAATAGAAATAAATTGTTTCAAGCAGTTTTATAATCTATCCGTTACAATACCTTCAATTAAAACTTTTAAAATCCTGAAATGCTTGTATCAGCACATCTAATCTAATGGTATGTTTACGCTTGCCAACCCAAAGTGTGGTAGTTGCTAATTCAAGAGGGTCAGAAAAAACTTTTTTCTCGATACTTACAAATACATCATTTTGAATTGTCAGATCAATAGAACTTGAAGAGCCAACTGGCGGTGCTGCTTTACTAAATTCAAATTTTAATTTATCGACATTGGCCAAAAACGTATTGCAATTTTCAACAGAAATAGTTGTGAAGTAAATCGACAAATCTCCTAACTGTCTGATAAAATCGTTTCCACGAACATTTGTATAAAGGTCGTTCACATCAAAATAATATAGGCTATCGTACAAGTAAAACTGTTTTGCAATTTTATGAGAACCAATAACCAGACATTTTAAATTATCACTTTTAAAAGCCACTAATTCGATCTGAGCTTTATTGGTCATCTCTTGCTCACGAAACAATAATTTAGTTTTGCTTGAAATGATTCTACCCGTTTCGTGTTGCTGAAGATTATTTTTAATATAATAATCGTAAACGTTTGTAACCGAATTACTGCAAGATGTGAGTATGGTTACTGAAATAATAATGTAAAAAATTATGTTGCTGTTTTTGACGCGAAATTTCATAAATTTTTTCTAAAGAATACAACCAAATTTATTCATTTGTCCATAATAAAAAAATCATTCCCCATAATATTCTACAAATTGATTTTCGGTTTCAAATAATTTTATGCAATGAAGCTTTCCATTTTCGATATGAGGTTCGAGCTGTTTCCAAATCTCCACAACAATATTTTCGATACTTGCCATCTTGCCTTTCATAAAATCAACATCCAAATTGATATTCTTATGGTCGATTTTATCTAATACAAATTCATGCATCACATCCTTTAATTTTCTTAAGTCCATCACCATTCCTGTATTTTCATCAGCAACACCTTTTAGGGTAACATAAATATCAAAATTATGACCATGGTAATTTTTATTGGCACATTTTCCAAAAAACTGCTCATTCTGTTCATCTGTCCAACGTGGATTAAACAATCGGTGAGCAGCATTAAAATGAGCTTTACGGGTAATATAAACGATGTTTTTTTTATCTGACATCCTATTTAAATTTTTGTGCAGCAAATATACTCACCTATCGGAAACACACTAACATACGTCAGCATTTTATTCCTATTTAAAAATCATAAGGCTTTTCTTAAATATGAACTGCTGTAAATGTTCCTAGAATCATTATTTTTGAGCGTTTAACAAATAATCAGATGATCATAATCACAGGTGCCGAAGGGTTTATAGGAAGTTGCCTTGTTGCTAAATTAAACGAAGATGGGTTTAACGACCTTATTCTTGTTGATGATTTCAGCGATGGTGAACGTTCGAAGAATATCACAGAAAAAAAATATACTGCAAAAATTGAGCGCAAAGAATTCTTTGATTGGTTAGATAAAAACGAACATCTAGTAGAATTTATATTTCATATCGGAGCAAGAACTGACACTACCGAAAGTGATGAAAAAATATTCAAAGAGCTGAATCTTGATTTTTCAAAGACACTTTGGAATGCTTGCGTTAAATATGGATTGCCATTGGTTTACGCATCTTCAGCGGCAACTTATGGTGATGGTGAATTTGGTTATGATGATGACACAAAATTACTTGACCAATTACAGCCGATGAATCCATACGGTCGCTCAAAAAATGATTTCGATAAATGGGCAGTTACACAAAATGATGTTCCGTTTTTTTGGGCAGGATTGAAATTTTTTAATGTATACGGACCGAATGAATACCATAAAGGACGAATGGCATCAGTTGTGTTACATGCCTTCAACCAAATAAAAGAAACAGGAAAAGTAAAACTGTTTAGATCACATAAACCTGACTTTAATGATGGTGAACAAATGCGTGATTTTATTTATGTGAAAGATTTGTGTGATGTCTGTGTTTTCTTAATGACAAATCGTAAACATAGCGGTATCTATAATTTAGGAAGCGGTAAAGCCCGAACTTTTAAAGATCTGGTAAAAGGAATTTTTGTTGCTCTTAACATAACACCACAAATTGAGTTCATAGATACCCCTGAAGATATCAGAGAAAAATATCAGTATTTTACAGAAGCAAAAATGGAAAAATTGAAAAGTATTGGCTATACAAAACCTTTCACAAGTGTTGAAGATGGTGTAATGGATTATGTGAAAAATTATTTACAGCTGAATAAACGTTGGTAAAAACCAAAAAAAATAACACAAAGGCACAAAAGATTAAATTAGAATAACGGTAACACTTTGTGTAATTAAATAATTTTTCCTTTGTGATTTAGTATAGAAAAAACATAAACAAATTTGTAATTATAAAAGTATTTGAAAATTCAGTTCAAACATTATTGGTTATTACTTACTGCAGGGCTTTTGGCTTTTTCATTACTGGTGTGGCTCGAGCATAAACAAAACAGTAATGTTGAATTTCAAACTCAAAAAGCTTATTCCGAAACACAAAGGATCATCAATGAGAAAGAGTTAACCTTCGTAAAAATTACCAACAAATTAATTCCTGATTCATCAAAACTTCAACGCAATTGGACTTCCATTATTGAAATTGCTCATGATGAAAATATTATTATTCAAGTTTATAAAAACGATACCATAATTGTTTGGAGCAGCAATGAAATTGATACCAAGCAATGTTTAAGTGAATTTAAAACCGGGTCGAGTTTTTATCAGGGTGTGAATGGAAATTATTTAGCCTACAAAAATACAACAGGCTCTTTTTCCTATGTTTTGCTGTATGCGATAAACTCTAATTATGCGTTTAAAAATCAATACATCAATAATCATTTTAATACCGAGCTCTCATTTATAAAAGATGGTTTTGTACTTCCAAAAGCTGTCGAAAATTTTAAAGACATTAAAGACATCACAGGAAATTATCTTTTCTCCATACAAATTTTTACGTCTTCAGAAAAAATAAATCATGCCATTTCCATCCTTTTATTGATTGTAATCTTAATCAATTTACTGCTCATACATTTAATTGCTAGGAACTATATTCAAAAATATTTTTGGCAAACATCTGTCATCTTTTTTGCAGCATTTTTTATTATTCGTTGGGTTAATATTTATTTCCAATTGCCTGTTTCCATTTATGAAATAAAATTGTTTGACCCTTCTATTTATGCTTCATCATTGTGGTTTCCGTCACTCGGAGATTTATTGATTGATACCATTATTTGTTTTTGGTATTTGATTATTTTAGAAAATGTGTCTTCCAAAAAAGCTAAAACTGAAGCTGCTACTTCAGGAATAAAATGGTTTTGGGTAAAATTTATTTCATTATTATTACTTTCTCTTGCAAGTGCTCACCTCGCATTCAGTTCAATTAAAAGTTTAACCATCGATTCGCAGATATCTTTTAATGTGAGCAATTTTGCTTTAGTAAATCAGTTTACTCTTGTAGGAATTATTGTTGCTATTCTATTACTATTATCGGTGTATTTTATATGCAGAAATTTTGTAAGAACTACTCAAAGTCGTGATGAAAAAAATATAGCATTGATGGTTAGTGTTGGAGTTTTTATCACTCTTACTTATACCCTCTTTGTAAAATATTATTTCAAAACAGATACCTTTCAATTACTGCTTCCGGTAAGCATACTCGCAACCTTCATCCTGTTTAAACTTTTTATCAAACAGCTAAATCGCTTCCCTCAATATTTTGTTGTCGTATTTATTATTTCAGGATTTATCTCCATCACAATTACTCATTGGGTGAATATTAAAGAAAGGGATAATAGGAAACTATTTGCAGGAAAACTTGTCACGCAAAATGATATTACTACAGATTATTTTTTAAGAACAATTGAGAAAAAAATAGCCGATGATAAAAATATCACAGATTATTTTTTGTACTTTTTTACAAAATCAAAATTTGAAAAACGTATCAAACAGCTATATTTTACAGGATATTTAAGCAGGTTTGAAGTAAGTGTTTTGGATTATGATACTTTAGGTTTTGACCTGAAACAAAAAAATTCGTACAGCTATTCTCAGATAAATAAAACCTACGAAAAACAAACTCTCGAAACCATTGATACCTATTTCAGATACATCAATGGAAGTTCAACCTTAAAAGGATATTTGGCAAAATTTACGGTTCAGAAAAAAGGAAACCGTGTAGGATATTTATTCATTTTATTGCAACCAAAATTAATTCAGGATGAAAACAGATTTGATGAATTACTAATTGAAGGCTTTCGTCAAAATAAGAAGAAAATATTTGATTATTCGTATGCCGTTTATAAAGATAAACATCTGATTTTTCAAAGTGGCGATTATCCCTATCGAATTACAAATACCTGGGGTGAAGCTAGAGACAGCTTCAGGTTTTTTACTGAGAATAATTTTGATCATGTACTTTTTACCGATTCACAACCTCTTACCATTGCTGTTAGTAAACCTGCCGATTCAGTGATTCAGAGTGTTGCTTTATTCTCTTTTATATTTACGTTTTGTACGTTAATTCTGATTTTCATTTTATTTATTTACATCGGTATCAATGCGAAGTTTTTCAGGAAAAATAAATTGCTGGAAAATTCATTCTCACGTAAAATCAGAAATGTTTTTAACCATTTTCTGTTGGTAGAAAATCCTGATATTTTATACATACGTACACGAATTCAAACTTCAATTATTTTCATCGTATTTGTTACGCTAGCGTCAACATCCTATTTCACTGTTTCATTCATCACTCAAAAATACAATAGCCGACAAACGGAACGATTGATGAAAAAATTACGCAACGTGGCAATCACTATCGAAAATGAAAATATCACCGAGATGGATGATAAATCAAGTGGTGAGCTCGAAGCGTTTATAAACCAAATAGCAGATGTGTATGACACTGACGTAACTTTGTATGATGTAAATGGAAAGGTAATGGCTTCAAGCATTGGAAAAATTTATGATGAAGGAATTGTTTCAGAGTTGATGAATCCTGGAGCATTTTTTCATCTCAATTTTTTAAAAGAATCACAGTTTAGCCAGAACGAAAATATTGCAGCATTGGATTTTCAAGCAGCATATTCACCGGTATTCAGAAAAAAATCAGAACTTTTGGGTTACCTGCAACTTCCATATTTTAGTCAGAAATCAGATCTCCTCAATGAAATTTCTTCTATCATCATCGGCTTTATAAATTTGTATGTTCTGTTATTTATCATCATCGGAATTATCGCTTATTTAGTTTCACGAAATATTTCTTATCCGTTAATTCTTATTCAACAAAAATTATCACGCACCGTTTTGGGAAGTAAAAATGAACCCATCAACTGGCATCGTGATGATGAAATTGGAGAACTTGTAAAACAGTATAATTCGATGATCTTACAACTCGAGGAAAGCGCAAAAAAACTTGCTGAAACTGAACGGGAAGGCGCTTGGAGAGAAATAGCCCGACAAATAGCTCACGAAATAAAAAATCCACTCACACCGATGAAGCTTAGCATTCAACACTTGCAAAGGGCTTTTAAAAACAAGGATGAGAATATTGAAGATAAAATAAATCGCACAACAAATTTATTGGTAAACCAAATTGATACGTTAAGTGAACTTGCAACCGAATTTTCATCGTACGCAAAAATGCCTGCACCGAGTTATGAAAAGTTAAATGTAAAAAACTCACTCGATCAACTTGTTGAACTTTATAGTGCCAATACCGACACCAAAATATTTTTAGAATGTGATGATCACATAGAAATAAATTTCGATCGTTCATACCTGAGCAGAAGTGTTGGAAACATCGTTAAAAATGCAATCCAGTCGATTCCTGAAGACAAGGAAGGAAAAGTTGAAATTACTGTTACCGAAGATAATGAAACCATCACCATCAACGTTAAAGACAACGGTAGTGGTATTACTGATGAGCAAGCTGAGAAAATATTTATGCCCTATTTCAGTACAAAAATAAGTGGCATGGGACTCGGACTACCATTGGTAAAAAATATGATAGAAAGCGGAGGAGGAAAAATAAGTTTCAAAACAATGCTGGATATCGGTACAGAATTTACAATTACACTACCAAAGAATACAACCTGATGAGGAAATTTTTTGTGTTTGTATTTATGATTATAGTTTGCAGTGCAACAATGCATGCCCAGCAACTAAATAATATTCGAACAAAAACTTTTCTCGCTACCAACGACACCATTTTACTCGACTCTCAAATTATTTTTAAAGGTTCGGTTTCAATAAGCTCTAACGAAAAAATATTGATAGAATCGGTCGATTTCAAAATTGACTATCTCCATTCCCAACTCATCATCCTGAATATTCCTTTGAACACAAAATTACAAGTTCAATATAAAGTACTGCAGCTTGATATAGGAAAACCATACGCACATAAGGATAAAAAAATTATTCAGAGAGAATATTACGAAACAAGAAATCCATTTTTATACACTCCCGATGCATCAAATAAAATTGATATTTTTAAAAATGACGGATTAAAAATGAATGGAAGTTTATCTCGTGGATTGGCTTTTGGAAACAACCAAAATGTGGTGCTAAATTCAAATTTAAACTTACAACTTGCCGGAAAATTAAATAACGATATTGATATTTTAGCTGCAATAAGTGATGAGAACAATCCCATTCAACCTGAAGGAAACACACAGCAATTGCAAGATTTCGATAAAGTTTTTATACAGTTGAGTAAACAAAAAACAAAATTGATCGTGGGTGATTTCGAAATGAAACGTCCTCAAAATAGTTACTTCATGAACTATTTTAAAAAATCTCGTGGACTCGAATTACAATCGGCAATTGACATAGGTAAAAATGGTGTGCTAAGTTTTAGTGGTGATGGTGCATTATCGCGTGGAAGATTTTCAAGAAATGTAATTAATGGGGTAGAAGGAAATCAAGGTCCTTATAGATTAAGCGGTGCTAATGGTGAAACTTTTCTGATCATCGTTTCGGGAACTGAAGTGGTGTATTTGGATGGAGAAAAATTAAATCGTGGAGAACAAAATGATTATGTGATAGATTATAATTCCGGTACAATTTCATTTATGCCGAAACGATTGATAAGCCAATACAGTAGGATCATCGTGGAGTTTCAATATTCCGATAAAAACTTTTCTCGTTCTGTTTTTCATTTTAATACCGAGTACGAACAAAAAAATGCTTTCCGCATACGTACAAATTATTTTATGGAACAGGATAATAAAGATCAGCCATTATTACAAAATTTAAACGATACCGATAAGGCCATTTTAGCTTCTGTGGGAAATAATTTAGATCAGGCTCTTGCTCCAAGTGCAACTAAAACTAATACCTTTTCTATCAGCAAAATTCTATATCGAAAAATTGATACTGCAGGTTATTCAGGAATATATTTATTTACAGATAATGCAAATTCAGACACTGTTTTTTATGAACTGAGTTTTTCTTTTGTTGGTGCCGGAAAAGGAAATTATGTGCTTTCACAAAATCCTGCAAACGGAAGAGTATTTAAATGGATAATGCCTGTAGGTGGTGTAAAACAAGGGGACTACGAACCTGTAACTTTATTGGTGAGCGCTAAAAGAATGCAAATGCTGACACTCGGAGTTGATTTGCTGGCAGCAAAAAATTCAACGTTAAGTATTGAAGTTGCACATAGCGATTTTGATAAAAATTTATTTTCAGATTTTGATAAAAAAAATAATGGAGGAAATGGAATAAAAATAAATGGCAGCAATATTATTTCGCTTGAAAATAAACCTAAAGATTTCTGGAATTTAAAAACAGAAGCAAATTATGAATTTGTAGATCAAAATTTCAGATATGTGGAACGCTACAGAAATGTGGAGTTTGAAAGAACATGGAACAGACAATTAAATAACCGGCAAACTCAGGATACAGGTTATAAAGAAAATATTTTTTCGGCAAAAGCTTCACTCAACAAATCAAGCATCGGAAGTATTTATTATCAAGTAGGATATTATAATCGCGCTGCTGCATTTAACGGAATGCAAAGTTTTGCAGGTACAAATATTCATTTCCTGAAAAATATTTTCAACTCCGAATTTGAATGGATATCATCTTCAAATAATACTTCAAATCAAATTTTAAATAACGATGTTACAAGATATAAAATTGATTATGGAAGAGAATTTTTAAAGATGATTGCAGGAGTAAAATACGAATCTGAAAAAAGTAATTTCAGAAGCAATGCCGACTCGTTACAGAATGGAAGTTTTTATTATAACCAAACAACATTTTACCTCAAAAACAGCGACACCACACAACTTAGATACAAAGTTGATTATGCACAACGTCAGGATTTTTTGCCAAAAATTGCGGATTATTCAACAGCAAGTTTGAGTAGAAATATTAACGGAACAATTGAGTGGTTGCAAAAAAACAATAACAGGCTTTCTGGAAATTTTACTTATAGAGATTTTATTGTTAGCGATACCAACTTCACAAAACTGAAACCCGAACAAACAATTTTATCTAGAATAGAATACGATTATCGTTTTTTAAAAAAGGTATTTAGTGCAAATACTTATTTGCAATTAGGTTCGGGAAATGAATTGAGAAAAGATTATCAGTTTCTTGAAGTGCCCGTTGGACAAGGTATTTACGTATGGAAAGATTTTAACAATGACGGCAAACAACAACTCAACGAATTTGTGGTGGCATCATTTATCGAAAAAAATCAGGCAAATTTTATCAAAATATTTTTACCAACTACTTCTTCCATTCGTACCAACAGCAACCAGTTTAATCAAACACTTAACATCAATCCAAATGTGATATGGAATAATAAAAGCGGATTGAAAAAATTTATTGCACGATGGAATAATCAAACGGCATTAAAAATTGACAGAAAGACAACTGTCCTCGATAATCTGGATTTTTTAAATCCATTTAAATTAAATGTTAATGACAGCCAATTAATTTCTCTTTCGTCAGTGATACGAAACAGTTTATTTTTTAATCGTTCCGACCCAACATTTGGTTTCGATATCAACTACCAGGATAACAGAAATAAAATTTTCCAAACAAGCGGCTTCGACTCCAAACACCGCGAAGAAAAAGGTGCCAACGCAAGATGGAATTTTTCGAGAACCTGGGGAATTTCATGCGGTTTTAATTCAGGAACACGATCATATTATTCCGATCTTTTTAAAAACAACGATTACAGCTATCAGTTTTATGAGGTAAAACCAAAACTCATTTATCAGGTGAATAAAAATTTACGGACAACTTTTTTGTTCAGCTATTTTGAAGCTGCAAATTTTTATAATGGAACACAAACAGGAACAAACCGCGAAGTTGGTGCAGAGGTAAGATACAATGTTGGCACAACAGGTGCAATCAATGGGAAATACAGTTTGTATCAGGTAATTTTTAACGGTGAAAATATTTCGAGCCCTGTTGGATATGATATGCTAAACGGGTTTACAGTTGGACAAAATTCTGTATGGAATATCAGTTTCCAACAACGCATCGGAAGCAACCTGCAAATAAATTTAACTTACGATGGACGAAAATCTGAAAGCGCAAACATTGTGCATGTAGGCAGAATGGAAGCGAGGTATATTTTTTAGGAAGTAATTCATGGAATCTGATTAAGAAAAAATTTATAATCAGATTTTCAGATTACTCACTTTGTTTGGAATTCATGCTAGTAATTGGATGGCGCGAATATCCGCCAACGACAGAGATTCCAAATACGCTAAGCGATTGAGGAATCCATTTATTAGGTGGAAAGATTTCACGTTTTGAATTGACAGATTCCTCACTTTGTTCAGAATGACAATGCACTAATATTTAGTTGGATTGGTGGGCGCTTCGCACCCGCCAATCCAAACCCTTGAATAATTGACTGTCATTCCGAACAAAGTGAGGAATCTAAACTTGAATTATGGCAGAGCTTTATTCTTTACTCAACCGTTGCGGCATATTTTGCAAAAAATTCTTTCCAGTTTACTTTTCCCTGAGCAGTTCCTAATCGTATAATGATTAAATCTTTGTTGGGATTTACATAAATAAATTGTCCTAAATTTCCTTCTGCATAAAAGGCATGGTCAGCATCATTTTCGTATAACCACCATTGGTATTTAAAATAATTAACACCCCCATTTGTAGCATCAGGAGTTAAAGATTCTTTTACCCATTTTCCAGGAACAATTTGTTTCCCATTCCAATTCCCATTTTTTAAATACAGTCTTCCAAACTTAGCATAATCGCGGGCACGCGCATTGATGCAACAAAATGTTTTTTCCATTCCATCATTTTTGTCGATGCTCCAACTTCCGTCAAATTCAGTTTCGATTGGGAACCAAATTCTACGTTCAAAATAATGAGTGATATTCTCATTTTTTAAAACGCGTTGTAAAATCAATCCTAGAATTTGTGTTGAGCCACTTGTGAAATCAAAAACTTTTCCGGGTTCTCTTTTTAAAGTTAGATGCAACGTATTATGCTCTAAATTTTTTCCATAATAAAAAGTTGCAGCTTCTCCCATCGGATCCGATGATGTTTCGCTAAAATCAAGCCCCGATGTCATTTGCAATAAATGTTTAATGGTAACTTTTTCGAAGCCATTCTTTTTCAGCTCAGGTATATAATTGATAACAGCGTCATCAACTGACCCTATCAACCCATCTTCAATAGCACAACCGATTAGTGCCGATGTATAACAATTTGCCATCGAAAAGGAAGGAACAATGGATGATGAATCATATCCCTCAAAATATTTTTCGAACAATACTGTATCATTTTGAATGATCAAAAAACCGATGGTACTATTATCCTTTAAAAACTTTTCAAATGGAACTTCCTTTCCCTGGATATTAAGAGCTGCCGGAACTTGCGCTTTCATTGGTCGTCCTTTTGGGAAAATAAAAGGTTGATTATTTGCATGAAGATCCCTATTTGGGAAAATTTTATAATCGTTCATTCCTGGTGTTTGGTGAACAACAGATCTTCCAATCTGACATGCCGAAAGGATAGCAAATAAGGCAACTATTGAGTTAAATTTTAATTTCATGTTTCGAACTAAATTGAACGCAATTTAAAAAAGGATAAAAGAATGCAAAAGCAACTTATACACCAATCACTCCTGCTTAACTATCATTTTTTATCATTTTGTATAGTTTTTGAAACTCTTTTGTATGATAAAAATCAAAATTCCTGCTCTTGAAATCTGACTTCATTTATCTAATATTGCGCCCTCCTAATAGAATTTTAAACAAAAATTGATATGACAAAAATTAAAGTTGCCAACCCGGTTGTTGAATTAGATGGTGATGAGATGACTCGCATCATCTGGAAATTTATTAAAGATAAATTGATTCTTCCTTATCTTGATTTAGATATTAAATATTATGATCTAGGTATCGAACACCGTGATGCTACAAATGATCAGGTGACAATTGATTCGGCTGAAGCAATTAAAAAATATAATGTTGGTATCAAGTGTGCAACAATTACTCCTGATGAGGCTCGTGTTGTTGAATTCAACTTGAAACAAATGTGGAAATCACCAAACGGAACTATTCGTAATATTTTGGACGGAACAGTTTTCCGTGAACCAATCGTTTGTAAAAATGTTCCTCGTTTAGTGCCAAACTGGACAGCTCCAATTTGTATCGGTCGTCATGCTTTTGGTGATCAATATAAAGCAACTGATTTCGTTACTAAAGGAAAAGGAAAACTTACCGTTTCATTTACTCCCGAAGATGGAAGTGCTGCTCAAACTTTTGAAGTATATAATTTTAAAGGTGATGGCGTTGCTCTTACTATGTACAATACAGATGAGTCGATTCGTGGATTTGCACATTCGTGTTTTAACACCGCATTACAGAAAAAATGGCCTTTATATCTTTCAACAAAAAACACCATCCTTAAAAAATATGATGGAAGATTTAAAGATATTTTCGAAGAAATTTATGAGGCAGATTATAAAGCAAAATATGCAGCTGCAGGAATTACTTACGAGCACCGTTTAATTGACGATATGGTTGCAAGTGCGTTGAAATGGAATGGAAATTTTGTTTGGGCATGTAAAAATTATGATGGTGATGTGCAAAGTGATACCGTAGCTCAAGGCTTTGGTTCATTAGGATTGATGACTTCGGTATTGGTAACTCCTGATGGAAAAACTATGGAAGCAGAAGCTGCTCACGGAACTGTTACACGCCATTTCAGAGATCACCAAGCAGGAAAACCAACATCAACAAATCCTATTGCAAGTATTTTTGCATGGACACGCGGATTGGAATTCAGAGGTAAATTAGATAACAATCAGGAGTTGATTAATTTCTGTCATGCATTAGAGCAAGTTTGTGTTGAAACCGTTGAAAGCGGCAAAATGACTAAAGACTTAGCAATTTGCGTACATGGAAATAAAGTTACTCTTGGCGAACATTATTTAAACACTCAAGATTTTTTAGATGCGCTTGATACTAATTTGAAAATAAAATTAGGCAAATAATCAATTTAAGAATTTATAGTTTTTGAAAAATCCTCAAAGCAATTGTTTTGGGGATTTTTTTATTTACAGATTGAAATTAAACGGTCTAAAATTTCATTTGCGTATTGTCAGTTCGAGTTTATCGAGAACATGTTCTAATGAGCTCAATGCTTCAAAATTGCAATGTCTCTTCCAATAACTATCGCGACCGCTCGACAAGACATTTATTGAATACTTGAAATAAAAGTTGCCAATGATATTTCATAATACTTGCAAAGTGCATCAATAGTTGAAATGGAAAGATTTGTTTTGTTGGTTTCTATTCTACCAATATGAATTCCTGTGTCAAAATAAACTTGTTCTTGGGTCAGTCCTTTCTCCTCTCTTATTTTTTTAAAAGATTTTCCAATTGCCTTTAATAGCTTATCGTTTCTGACTTGCCCCATTCAGCAGGCAAACTGAATATTATCTCTGATTTTATTAATGACGTATTTGCCATTATCATATTAATTGCTTTAGTTTGAATTTCTAACCTGTAATAAATTAATCAATTAAATAAATTGAGAACTTTTGTTATGACAAAAATTGAACTAAATAAACTAAATCGAATTGGTAATAGAATTTTTACCAATCCAACATTAGGGAAAAGTTTCAAACCTTCCAGAATTAACATGATATCTGGTAATACTCTTAGGGGTTTTCATTTAATCAATAAATAAAACCTGGTTCTTCAAAGATTCTTGACAAATTTCATGAAACACATTATGAAGATATTTTTAATGCTTTAAAAAAAATCAAATCTGAAAAAGACCTAAAAATCTTTTCAGAAAAATATCGAAATATATTATTGAATTTGTTGCGTAAGAATATAAAACATGAGCAACTTAAATCATTTAATAAAACACGAAAAGTTCTCGATTTATATTTTGAGCACTTAGTTGCATTGGATAGCAGATTTACAAAAACTGAAAGAGAAAAACTTTCTGGTCTTTTGTTTCTTCCTTTGGATAGCTGGATTATCAAAAACGATTTTGTATTTTCTAGTAGTGAACGAAAAGAGTTGAAATTAAACATGAATTACACTTTTTCATGTATTAGAACCCTAGAGCATTATTACGAAATTCAGAACTACCTAAAAGAAAATTTGAAAGGATTAGAACACCGAATATACTTCGACCTGTTTTGGAAATCCCAATATAAAAACACAAATGCCAAAAATCTTATTGAACTTCATTTTAGAAAAATTAAATAATAAAACTACACTTAAAACTATTAAACTTTAATCACTAAAAATAAAATTATGGATAAGTATTTAAACAATGTACTAGATCAAGTAAAACAAGTAATTGCTAGTAATGAGAAAATAGAGAATGTTCAAAAAGGAGAAAAACGCTATAATATAGAAGATAATCATCTTTTAATAATTGGGGTAATAATTTTCATAATAGGAATTTTTGTGATGGTTAATGCAAACAAAACATTGTCAATTGATGAAGTTCTTGCAATTAAACGATCACATCCATATGATGAATCGGGCAGAGCAACTTTAAATGAAATTAAAGATAATAAATCAACTGGAATAATAATTGGAATGTTAATTTCTATTGTTGGATTGATTCCATTTTATATAATAAGCATTAATAAACCAAAAATCTATGTTAGAACTGATTTAAAAAAGGTTATTATAGTAAACAAAATTAACCCACTTGGTGCGACTAGCGCATTAAGAATGACATCTTCAACTATACTTATTGATGACATCACAAATATTAACGAAGAAGGACAAAATTTATTAATTAATACAAAACTCGGGGAGTCTTTCATAGTTGAAAAAACAGCAAAAAATCTTTTTATATAAACGATGTTTAATAAAACAAGCATAATCATCTTATCGATTATTGCAATATCAATCTTCCTAAACTGGAGAACAATTGTCACTGATAATTATCCTTTGCCATCAAAAGATTCTTATTGGCAAATTGGTTTAATCACTTTTGAAGGCGTGTTGAGTATAATTACTACGCTCATTCTAATTGCCTTTTTTATACTAGGAAGTAAAAATGAATTCTTCAAAACAAATTCCTTAACTATAATTATTTGTTATGGACTTTTCAACCTTTTAATGGCTTCATTATTATACTTTAATTTAGATAATAATCGTACAATGTGGGGGTCACAAAAATATTATCCAGGGAATGGTTTGCACATATTTACAATTTCAACATTCATTTTAGTTGTATTATGTCTTTTTGAGGGAAATAAAAGGAAGAGTTAATTCCTTGAAAAGCAAATTTTTGTTAAACTAAAAACTAAAATCCTCAAAGCAATTGTTTTGGGGATTTTTTTATGCAAACTATTTGGGCTAAAGCCCTTCTTACATATTCGTTTCTCTATTCCACGACCTAAAGGTCGTGGCAATTATTTCAAATATTAATTTCCAATATTATATAGCCCCGTGCTTTAGCGCGGGGTATAAAATTGAAATTATAATCGGGCTTTAGCCCAAAATATTTCTCAAATTTTTCTATTCGCATACTTTTCCTTTTTTGATTTTCCTGAGAGTGTATCTTTGACCCGAATTATAAAAGAACATGAATTTGAATAACAAGTGGCAACCATTTATATACGGAATATTAATTGCAGCAGGGATATTGTTGGGCGTTTGGCTAAAACCTTCAGGAAATATCCGAACCATCATCAACGGAAAAAACAAGATCAGTGAGGTCATCAATATCATCAATGAGGCTTATGTTGATACGGTGAATATTGATCAGCTGGAAGAAAAAACCATCAACGAAATGCTTACTCAACTCGATCCGCATTCGGTATATATTCCTGCAAAAGACCTGCAACAAGCCAACGAACAGTTAGAAGGAAATTTTGATGGCATTGGTGTTGAATTCAGCATTATGAACGATACCATCATGGTTGTTGCGGCAATAAATGGAGGACCATCGCAAGAATTAGGAGTGAGAGCCGGAGATAGAATTATTGCTGTTGAAGGAAAAAGTGTTGCTCATGTAAACATCACCAACAAAAAAGTTTTTAAACTCCTTCGCGGTCCAAAAGGCACTCAGGTAAAAATAGAAATTTATCGTCCTGATGCACATTCAAAAATTGCTTATACCATTAAACGTGGAACCATTCCTATTTATAGTGTAGATGTGAACATGATGCTGAATAATGAAACCGGGTACATTAAAATCAGTCGCTTTGCAGCAACCACACATAAAGAATTTATTGAAGCAATTTCAAACTTAAAAAAACAAAATCTTAAAAATTTAATCATTGATTTGAGAGGAAATCCCGGAGGATATTTAACAGCCGCTACTGAACTTGCTGATGAATTTTTAGATGACAAAAAATTGATCGTTTATACACAAGGACGAACACAACCACGACAAGATTATAAAGCCGAAAAAGACGGAAATTTTGAACAGGGAAAATTGATATTATTGATTGATGAAGGGTCGGCAAGTGCAAGTGAAATTTTAAGCGGAGCCATTCAGGATTGGGATCGCGGTTTGGTAATAGGAAGACGATCATTCGGAAAAGGTTTGGTGCAGGAGCCATTTGAATTACATGACGGATCAGCATTGCGTTTAACTATTGCTCGTTATTATACTCCTTCAGGAAGATGCATTCAGAAAACTTATAAAAATGGTTTCGATGAATATGAACACGAATTATTAAAACGTTATGAAGATGGGGAATTGGAAGATTCGTCAAAACTAAGATCAGGCGATACCATTAATTTTCATACCGACAAAGGTCGTGTGGTGCATGCTGGAGGAGGCATTACTCCCGATATTTTTGTTCCTCTCGACACCACCTATTCATCTTCATTCATCACACAAATTTTATCGAATAATTTATTAAATCAATTTTCATATACATATACAGATAAGCATCGTTTAGAATTAAAAAAATATGTTGATGCAAAACAATTTAATAAACAGTTCAATGACAAAATATTTGACGAGTTTGTATCTTATACTCTAACAAAAAATGTAGTAGCAGGTAAGGGTGAAATTGACCGATCGAGAGAATATATCGGCACACATTTGAAAGCCTTAGTTGCTCGTCAATTATGGAGAGACCAAGGATATTTTACGATAATCAGCACAACTGATAAAACAATTCAAAAGGCATTATCTGTTTTAGGTAATTATGAAAAGATGTTGAGTAAGAAATAGACTACTTTCATAATTTAGAATTTCAGAATCATCTTTTCAGATTCCTCACTTTGTTCGGAATGACAAGCAATTTTATGAGAGGTGGTATTGGCGGGCGCATTGCGTCCGCCAATACCACTAAATATTCAGAGATTTTGTCATTCCGAACAAAGTGAGGAATCTAAACTTGAATGATGAAAAAGCTCTAATAAAAAAATTTGCTTTTGCTTTTCATTTCAAAAAAGGAAGGAGATGCACTTCCACATCTTCATTTTGTTTTACTAATTCAACATCCTTATCAATATAAATAAACCCATCAGCATCGGCAAAAGAACGAAGCATATTAGAATCTTGTCTTTCTAATTCTACCACACCACCATCGATAATTTGTGCGCGAATAAAAATAGATTTGCCAACTTTTTTTGTGATCTGATTGAGCGATTTTAGTTTCACTTTTGTTAAGGAAACATTTTTAAATCCTTGCATTTGTTTAATTGCCTCAAGCACATATTCGTAAAAACAAACCAATGCTGATGCTGGATTTCCCGGTAAGGCAAATATTATTTTATTGCCAAACTTTCCTGCAAATACAGGCATTCCCGGCTTTTGTAATACTTTATAAAAAATGGTTTCCACACCACAAGCTTTCATTGCTTCAAAAGCAAAATCATATTTCCCAACTGAAATTCCTCCTGTAAGCAAAACAATATCTGAATCAGCTAAACATGAGTTTATTTTCAAAGTCAACGCTTCCAAATCATCTTCCACTTTCAAACAATTTTTTACTTCGATATTGATTTGCTTCAAAGCTGAAAGAAGAGAAAATGAATTCGATTCAAACACTTTTCCATTTGTTAGCTCTTCTCCAACAGCAATTATTTCATTACCTGTAACGATGATTGAAACATTTGGTTTACGAAATATCTTTACTTTATCAATTCCCAATGAAGTTATAAAACCAATTGATGCAGGATTTAAAATAGTTAACTTTTTAAGAGCAATTTCGCCTTTGAGTATTTGAGTACCTTTTTTGCGAATGCAATCTCCGTGTTTTATTTTTTCGTGTAAAAACAATAGGCCATTCTTCTCCTCTACTTTCTCCTGAACAATAATAGAATTGGCACTTTGAGGAACTGATGCTCCGGTAAATATCCTGACTGATTGTCCGGGTTTGAGAACGATAGTTGAATCATCACCGGCTTTAATTTCTCCAACTATTTCAAATTGATTATGATTAAGATCCGTTCCTGAATTTATTGCATAACCATCCATTGAAGATTGGTCGAAAGATGGCAAATCAATTGGCGATAAAATATCTTCGGCAATCACACAATTTAATGCATACAAAATATTTACCTCTACAATATCTGCAAGATGAATATTTTCTGATAATAAATTTTTCGCTTCTTCAACTGTAACCATTATGTGATAACTAATTTAACGCATGCAAATACGAGTACAATACTTAAAATATATTTTAAAACAACAATATTAAAACGACTGCTGCCGTAATACGCTCCGGCAGTGCCACCAATTATTCCAACCGCAGCCCAAATATAAATTTGAGACGAAATATTTTCGAGAGATGAAAATGCTCCTGCAATTCCGGAAAGAGAATTCAGGAAAATAAATACCGCTGACACCGCAGCCGTTTCTTTCATTTTTGCCCAATGCAATAACAATAAAACGGGACTCAATAAAATCCCTCCACCAATACCAATCATTCCGGATATCAATCCAATAATTCCACCAATAAATAATGCTAAAAGAATATTTACTTCATTTATTTTTTCGCTATCAGATTTACCAAATAATCCAATCAATCTGAGTATCGCTAAAAATAAACAAGCTGCTAAAATAATTTTATACGTATGTACATCGATATGAATTTTTGCACCAATAAATGATAATGGAATAGATGTGATAATAAACGGCAATAATAATTTCCATCTAAAATAACCTTGTCGGTAATATTGAAAAAATGCAATTGCCGAAACAAAAATATTGAGAATTAATGCGGATGGTTTCATCATCAAAGGGCTTATCCCGAAAATTACCATAAGCGCCAAATATCCACTGGCACCTCCATGTCCAACCGATGCATATAAAAATGCAACGATGGCAATAAGTAAAATAAAAATAATTTCAGATGCCATTTTAAAAATTGTATTCGGTAAAAATAAGTTAAAAATATTAACCACAAGGTTCGCTAAGTTTACGCAAATTACGCTAAGAAAATAATTCAAACTTTGCGCTCATTGATTGTTTCTCTTGAGTCATTGCGGTAAAAAGTCTCAGTATATTTCTCGCTGATTTACGCTGAAAAATTCTGCG
>CAIUEQ010000289.1 GCA_903898215.1 uncultured Bacteroidota bacterium
CTGTTTTTGTAATTTTAGATGAAAAAGGAAATAGAATTCACACACAGAACTCTTCGTATTTAGAAGATCATGATAGTTACAGTAAAGTAAAAATTATGGAATTTTTAAAGCAATGGAATCCTGCCGCAACTGCCGCAAAAACATATCAGTTTAAAAAATAGAATTAATAAGCTTTAGCAAACAAAACTCTTTGAGAGCTTGGTTTTCCGGTAAGCACACATTTTCCTTCTTCATGTTTATTGTTTAAAGGAATACAGCGAATGGTTGCTTTTGTAGTCTCTTTTATTTTCAATTCACTTTCAGTAGTTCCATCCCAATGTGCTGAAACAAATCCTGTTTTATTTTCAAGAGCATCAATAAATTCATCCCAGGTATCAACTGCTGTGATATGTTCATCACGGTAGTCGAGTGCTTTTTGATATATATTATTTTGAATTTGAGAAAGCAGGTGCTCAATTTTATGGTCGATATCAATTGAGCTCATCACTTGCTTTTCTTTAGTATCACGTCTGGCAACTTCAACACTTTCATTTTGCACATCACGAGGTCCGATTGCAATTCTAACCGGCACACCTTTTAATTCATATTCGGCAAATTTATATCCTGGTGTTAAGTTATCTCTATCATCTAATTTAACAGATATGTTTTTCGCCTTCAATGCTTTTTGAATTTGTTTAGCTTTTTCGAGAACAAGAATTTTCTCTTCTTCTTTTCTAAATATTGGAACAATTACCACTTGAATTGGAGCAAGGTTTGGGGGTAAAATTAATCCTTCATCATCGCTATGACACATGATCAATGCTCCCATTAAACGTGTTGAAACGCCCCATGATGTTGCCCAAACGTACTCCTGTTTATTTTCTTTGGTTACATATTTTACATCAAAAGCTTTGGCAAAATTTTGTCCCAAAAAATGTGAGGTTCCCATTTGCAATGCTTTTCCATCCTGCATTAACCCTTCGATGCAATACGTTTCAAGAGCTCCTGCAAAACGTTCGTTCGCAGTTTTTACACCTTTGATAACAGGGACAGCTAAAATGGTTTCTGCAAATTCAGCATAAACTTCAAGCATTTGTTTTGTTTCTGCTTCAGCTTCCTGAGAGGTAGCATGTGCGGTATGACCTTCTTGCCAAAGGAATTCTGTAGTACGTAAAAATAGTCGAGTGCGCATTTCCCATCTTACAACATTTGCCCATTGGTTTATTAATAATGGTAGATCGCGATATGATTTAATCCAATCACGATAGGTATTCCAGATAATGGTTTCAGAAGTAGGGCGAACAATTAATTCCTCTTCTAATTTTGCTTCAGGGTCAACTATTATTTCACCTGTATGTTCATCAACTTTCAATCGGTAATGAGTAACAACAGCACATTCTTTTGCAAATCCCTCAACATGACTTGCTTCTTTTGTGAAAAAAGATTTTGGAATAAATAAAGGGAAATAAGCATTTTGATGTCCGGTTTCTTTGAAACGTTTATCAAGCTCTGCTTGCATTTTTTCCCAAATTGCATAGCCGTAAGGTTTAATAACCATGCAACCTTTTACAGCCGAATGCTCCGCCAAATCAGCGCTCTTTACCAAGTTGTTATACCAAGCTGAGTAATCATCACTCCGTTTTATCTTTTTATTTTCCATCTAAAATATTTTTCTAGGTGCGAAAATAGTCTTTGCAAGTAATTAAAAACATTGTTGTCGTGATATTTTATTATTCGTTGAAATTACTGTAGTTTTAACAGATTTTTAAAAGTGAAAAAACTTAAAACAGGTATTGTACTTTCTGGAGGTGGGGCACGAGGTTTCGCTCATATTGGTGTATTAAAAGCCTTGAATGAATTTGGTATTTACCCTGATATTATTTCGGCTGTAAGTGCCGGTTCCATAGTAGGTTGTTTGTATGCTGACGGACATACTCCCGATGAAATTTATCATATCATGGGAGAGATGGATATTTATAAATTTCTCCGTTTTCATCGCCCTAAATTTGGAATGTTAAAAGCAGATGGGTTAAAGAAAAAGTTAAACGAAAATTTAAGTGTTTCAAATCTTGAAGATTTAAAAATTCCTTTGATTATTTCGGCAACAAATTTCACCAAGGCTCAAACAGAATATTTTAAGAAAGGCTCAATTATTAACGCTGTGTTAGCATCATCGGCAATTCCAATTTTATTAAAGCCATATATGATGAAGGGGCAAATGTATGTTGATGGCGGATTGATGAACAATTTACCTGTTGATCCAATTGAAAATATTTGTGATTATATTATTGGTGTAAATGTAAATCCAGTTCATGAAGTTACTCGTTTCCGGTCATTCAGAAATTTTGCAGATAGAGTTATGCACCTTGCAATTAGAGCGAATGTAAATATCAATATTCCTAAATGCGATATGTATATCGAGCCTGAAGGATTAATGAATTTTCATTTATTGAAAGTGTCTTCATCTAAACAAATTTTTGAACTCGGATATTCTCACACAATTAAATTATTGGAAAAATATAAATCGGATAAAATATAAATCCGACATTAATGGCACAGGTTTTGAAAACTGATCAACTTTCTCATAAATTTGAACAAATACTTTAAATATGAAAACTAACACATCAAGATTAATTTTATCAGCGGTATTAATTGGAAGTATTACTATCGGAACGCAATCATGTAAATCGAAAAAAACGGTTGCCCAAACAACAGGAGCAGTAGAAATTACAGTTCCGTTTAACACTAACGAATTTTCTAGTGATAAAGATAATTTTCGAGCAAGAGCTTCAGGAAATAGTCCGGATCTAACAACTGCAAAAAAAATAGCACTTCAAAATGCTAAAAGTGAGATGGCAGGACTAATTCAAACTACCATTAAAAAAGTAACGGATCAATATACAAACCAACGAACTGTTGGAAGTACTCAGGAATTCTCAAATAAATTTGAGGAACTTGCTCGTGAAGTTACCAATCAGCAATTAACTGATGTTAGAATTATAGGTGAAAAAATATTTCAAGAAAAAAACACCACCTATACTTATTGGATAGCAATTGAAGCTAATAAGCAAACAGTTTATGATGGAGTAACTAAAAGTGTTTCTAAGGATAAAAAGTTAGAACAGGATTACGACAAAAAGAAATTCGAAGACATTTTCAATCAGGAAATGGAAAAGCTTGCAAAAGAAAAAGCAGGAAACTAATTATAAAGATCCCTCACAATTTTGTGAGGGATTTTTCTTTTGTTACATCAAATTTATTTCATCGCATTGAGATTTATATTTTCAATACTATCCATATTTATTTTGCCGGTTTTGTTGATGAGCTCTTGCAAATCAACAATTAAAACCATTGCGAAACCTAAACCCGAATGGGTGCAAAATCGTCCTGTTAATAATATTTATTACTTAGGAATTGGAACTGCATCAAAAACAGCTGATCATATAAACTATCAACAAATAGCAAAGAAGAATGCATTTGATGATATGATTTCTGAAATTCAAGTTACCGTTTCAAGCAGTTCAGTTTTGAAGTCAGTACAAAATAATCTTGAGTTTAAGCAGCAATTTAATGCCACAACAAAAGTTACCGCAATTAATACCATCGAAAATTATGATGTAATAGATAGTTGGGAAAATGGAGATGAGTTTTGGATCTATTTTCGATTGTCTAAAGCTGAATACGAAGCAGCTAAAAGAAGGAAAATGCAAGTGCAAATTAATCGTGCCGAAGATTTACTTGCTCGGATTAATCAGTTAGATACTCGAAATAATTTTGTAGAGATAGCTCATTTGAAAATTCAGGCACTTACCGCTTTGCAAAATTATTTGAATGAAGAGGTGATAGGGAATTTTAATGGCAAAGAAGTAAAGTTGGTAGATGAGATTTTTAATTCTCTGCAAGATCAATTGTTTAATGTGAAATTTAAAACAACAGTTAATTCTTTGAATGGTATTGTCGGAAAACCACTTCCTGCTATTAGTGTTAATGCAATATTGAATAATGGGGGATTTATTCCTAATCTTCCATTAAAAGCAGGTAGTGATGGTGCTTCATTAAATGGATATGATAGAATTGAAACAGATAATAATGGTGTGGCAACTTTTACAAAAGCACATGTTCAGGGTGTTGGTTCAACTCAATTTTTACGTATTGCAATCGATGTACAAAAACTCATAACAGTTGATAGCATTAATACACTTTTAAAAACGGTACTATATAGTATGCAGCCTCCACCATTGTCTATTAAAGTAATTGCAGAGCCATTAAAAGTTTTTATTGAATCATCCGAATTGAATCTTTCTAAACCCTTGAATCAAACTTTTTTTGAACCACTTATAAAAAAAGAGATATCACAAAATGGATGTGTTTTAGTTGCAAATAAAAACGATGCAGATTATATCGTTAAAATATTTTCAAATACTCAATCGCAAGGAGTGATGTGGGGAAATATGCTGGGTGTTTCAATTACAGTTACCGTTTCGATCACTGATACAAAAACAACTATTGAAATTTATAAAGATGGAATTCAAAATATCAAAGGATTTCAAACTACAGCTGAAAACGCAGGATTAGATGCTTATAAAAAATCTCTGCACGATTTAAATACCAAATTACTTCCTTCACTCGTGAACGGATTATTTACAGGAGGAAATTAATTAACCTTCATATTTTCTTTGATGAAAATTCAACACAAAGATTATTTTTGAATCGATGCCAGCAATCATAAAACAGGAAGAACTTATACAAACAGGCAACCTTGAATTTTTATCGAAACAGGTTGTTGAAGGATTTTTAACAGGTTTGCATAAAAGTCCGTTTCATGGCTTTTCAGTTGAGTTTGCCGAGCATCGTTTATACAATACCGGTGAATCAACTAGGCATATAGATTGGAAACTTTTTGCTCGAACTGATAAATTATTTGTAAAACGTTATGAAGAAGAAACCAATCTACGCTGCCAAATAATTATTGACCGTTCCTCTTCGATGTATTATCCAACTGAAGGAATGAGTAAAATCCATTTCTCTGTTTATGCTGCAGCTTCACTTATTTATCTATTAAAAAAGCAACGTGATGCAAGCGGTGTGAGTATTTTTTCAGATGAATTGGAGTTTCATTCTCAATGCAAAATTAGTTCGGTTCATCAAAAATTATTGTTCAATAAGTTGGAAGAAGTTTTGAATCAACCCAACAAAAATGTGAAGAGTAATATTTCAAAAAATCTTCATCAAATGGCTGAAATGTTGCACAAGCGGTCATTGGTAATCATATTTACTGATATGATGCAAACTGTTGGAACAGATGAAGATTTATTTGCAGCACTTCAACATTTTAAATACAATAAACATGATGTGGTTTTATTTCATGTTGAAGATAAAAAAACTGAAGTAGATTTTGATTTCAGTAATCGTCCGTATCTCTTTGTTGATAGTGAAACAGGAGAAAAGATGAAATTATTTCCGGCACAAATTAAAGAGCAATATCTTAAAGCATCACAAGAATATAAACGTCAGTTAAAACTAAAATGTGCTCAATATAAAATTGAATTAATTGAAGCAGAAGTTGGTAGTGATTTCAAACAAATATTGATGCCTTTTTTGGTGAAAAGAAGTAAGATGTATTAATTAGTCTCTAGCTATTAGCAAATCGTAAATCAAAAATTGTAATTCATCATTTATAATCATTCAATCACAATTTTCATTTGCGTGCTTCCATTTTCAGTTTTTACTTCAATAAAATAAATGCCCTTTTTAATTTCGGAAGTGTTGATGTTTCTATTATAATTTCCAATAAAACCTGTTACGGTTTCAGTAAATATTTTTTGTCCCAACATATTCAACATACTTACTTCAACATGCTGTTTCATCAAACTTTCAAATTCAATATTCACAAAATTATTTGCTGGGTTTGGAAACACTTTTAATCCATTTAAAAAATCTACTGTTGCAATTCCTGTATTTGGTGTGAGTGCCACATTAATAGAATCAATGTCTCCAAGGCATCCTGTTTTAGCTGTTTCACGTACTTGAACAGTTCCTATTGATACAACATTCCACTTAACAGTTATGGTATTGCTGTTTGTTCCTGTAAGTTGAGTTCCTCCTTTAATATTCCAAACATATGTTGATCCGGTATCCAATGGAACCGAATAAGTTTCTGTAAGATTAAAATGAGAGGTAGTGTTTCCTGAAATATTTATTGGAGCAGTTTTATAAATGGTAATAAAATTTGTTTTGGTTATACTATCTGTGCTTGTAGGATTGGTGATTTTTAGTTTAACAGGAAAATTTCCAGCAGTACTATAAATAATTCCAGTAGGATTTTGTAGGGTTGATGTTGGTGGAAAACCTCCTGTAAAAGTCCACTTCCAACTTGTTGAAATATTCTGTGATGAATCAGCAAAGTTGATAACATCATTCGCACAAGCGATGTTTTTTGAAGCTCTAAAGTTTGCGATAGGATTTAAGTATGTACCGGTAATATCAATATTATCGATGTACAAATTATTGCCACTATTATTATACGACTCAAATTTTATTTTGATATTGTTCATTCCTGCGTAGGATGATAAATTAATATTTGAGCATGCAGCTCCAATTCCTCCTCCACACCAATTTGCTGCTGATGTTGGATTAAATGAAGAGGTTGAAAGATAAGATGTTCCCGGAGCAGTTGCAAAAGTTCCTGATCCGTTTTCACCTTTAGTTAAAATGCGTGTCCATGTGGTTCCACAATTTGTAGAAATATATACAATTAACGAGTCGGATGAATTATTGGCATATCTTGTATAAGCATGTTTGAAAGTTAAATTGATTGCTGATAATCCAGAAAAGTTTAATGCTGGAGAAATTAAACCATCACGTTGACCTGATCCAGGATAAACATAAAAAGGCATGCTATAAGCTTTATTGCCAGGTAACGAACCTGCAACAGTAACTAGTCTCCAAGGAGTATCATTAACTGGAGTGGAGGTTGTCCATAAATTTAAACTAGAAGATGTTGATTCGAAATTTTCAGAAAAAGGAAGTGTTAATCCTCCGGCAACTATTGCATTAGAATAATAAACACTATCAGAACCCAATGCATTTGAAACTTTTAATGCCATAGGAAATTTTCCAGGAGTATTATAGGTTACTGTTGCAATTTTTGTTGAAGCAGTGGAAGGAGTTCCACCAGGAAAATACCATTGAAAAATTGTTGGTGCCCCTACGGAGTTGTCTGTAAAAGTTACAGTTTGTCCGGTACAAACAGTGCTCAGGTCTTTTGTAAATACTACTGATGGTGGTCCGGCAACTCCACTAACAATCAGTGAATAATTTTGTGAAGTTGATAATGTTCCTTTATGAGTAACGGTTAAAATATAAGCTCC
>CAIUEQ010000290.1 GCA_903898215.1 uncultured Bacteroidota bacterium
AAGAAGTATTGGTATGTGATGAATATGAAATTGAAGGAAAGTTGACAAATGAAATTCCATTCAATGTTGCTGATGCAAAAATCACTCCTCAATATAAATCGTTTACAGGATGGAGCGAAGATCTTTCAGTAATAAAAGATTACGAAAAACTTCCCCAAACTTTTAAAGAATACATGAAATATGTTTCATCTCAAATTGGGTTGGATGTGAATGTGATTTCTGTTGGACCTGATAGAGAACAAACTGTTTTTGTGAAGTAGTTATCATTTCATCCTCTATTCTTGGCAATACTATTTAACGATAGCAACATACAAGTTGGGTATCGAAATATGGAAAGGTATCCTTTAACCAATCAATCGTTTTAAGAGTCATTGTTTAGCCTCCCTTTTTCTCATTTTTCTTTTAAAAACTTTTTACTAATTGTCAATCTAAAATTCCTGACTTCTGTCATAGAATAGTTAGTGTTTTTGCAGTTTTTTTACATCCTGATTTTTATCAAAATTTTCTAATTTCAAATCAAATAATACTTAAAAATTATGGCTATTAAAATCACTGATGAATGTATCAATTGCGGTGCATGCGAACCTGAATGTCCTAACAATGCAATCTACGAAGGTGCAGCTGAATGGAGATATTCTGATGGAACAACAATCAAAGGAAACTTTACCGGAAAGAGTGGTTTAACAGCCGGTGCTGATGATGCACAAGCTCCTGTTTCTGAAGATTTTTATTATATCGTTTCTGACAAATGTACCGAATGTGAAGGTTTCCATGAAGAGCCTCAATGCGCTTCTGTTTGTCCTGTTGATTGCTGTGTTCCTGATCCGGATCATGTAGAATCAAAAGATGAATTGAAAGCAAAAAAAGATTTATTGCACGCATAATATTTTTAAAATGATTTCAGCAGAAAAAGGAGTAGAAAAAACCACTCAGGAAAAAGAAGTTGACAGAATAGTTGTTCGCTTTTCGGGTGATTCGGGTGATGGAATGCAATTAACAGGAATGCAGTTTTCTGATACTGCGGCATTGTTCGGTAACGACCTCAGCACGTTTCCTGATTATCCATCTGAAATACGTGCCCCAATAGGAACGGTGGCAGGTGTTTCCGGCTTTCAAGTACATTTTGGAAGCAGAGAAATATTTACTCCAGGTGATGAATATGATGTGATCATTGCGATGAATGCTGCTGCATTAAAAGTTGATCTTCCTCGCTTAAAACAAGGCGGAATTATCATTGCCAATACTGCAGGATTTGATAAAAAAAACCTCAACCTTGCACATTACCCAGATGGTGCCGATCCACTTGAAGACGATTCGTTGGAAAATTACATCCTTTACAAAGTTGATGTAACTAAGCACACAAAAGAATGTTTGAAAGAAACCGGACTGGGGATGAAAGAAATTGAACGTTCAAAAAACATGTTCGTTCTTGGTTTACTTTTCTGGCTATTTGAAAAACCTTTAGATCATACCCTCCATTTTATTGAAGAAAAATTTTCTAAGAAACCTGAAATCGCTAACGCAAATATTTTAACGTTAAAAGCTGGATGGAATTACGGAGAAAATACTGAAATATTTAATACACAATTTAAAGTTGCTCCTGCAAAACTTCAAGCCGGTGTTTACCGTAGTATTACAGGAAATCATGCAACAGCCATTGGTTTGATTGCTGCTTCCGAGAAATCAGGATTGCCTTTGTTTTTAGGTTCGTATCCGATAACTCCTGCAACAGATATTTTACATGAGCTTGCAAAGTATAAAGGTAACAATGTTAAAACCCTTCAAGCTGAAGATGAAATAGCCGGAGTTTGCTCTGCTATTGGTGCATCATATGTTGGAAATTTAGCTGTTACTACAACCTCAGGACCCGGACTTGCACTTAAAACTGAAGCTATTGGATTAGCAACAATGCTTGAAATCCCATTAGTGATTGTAAATGTTCAACGAGGTGGTCCATCAACAGGATTGCCAACAAAAACAGAACAAGCCGACTTATTAATGGCAATGCATGGCCGACATGGAGAATCTCCTCTGCCGGTTATTGCTGCTTCTTCTCCATCTGATTGTTTTAATTCGGCATATGAAGCTTGCCGAATTGCTGTTGAACATATGACCCCTGTTATCCTTTTAACAGATGGCTATATTGCTAATGGCTCTGAACCTTGGCGTTTTCCAACTGAAGATAATTTAAGTGAGATCAAAGTCAATTTTCTAGATAAACCAAATGGAGAAAATGATACTATTCTTCCTTATAAACGAAATGAAAATTTAGTTCGCCCTTGGATTAAACCAGGAACAAAAGGACTTGAACATCGCATTGGAGGATTGGAAAAACAGAATGAAACAGGAAACGTTTCTTATGATCCATTAAATCACGAACTGATGATAAATCTTCGTGCCGAAAAAATTAAGAAAATCGAAAATGATATTCCTCTATTAAAAGTTGACAGCGGAAAAGAAAAAGCAAAACTTGTTGTCCTCGGATGGGGATCAACTTCTGGTGCGATAAA
Source organism: uncultured Bacteroidota bacterium (assembly GCA_903898215.1). Classification (GTDB taxonomy): domain Bacteria; phylum Bacteroidota; class Bacteroidia; order UKL13-3; family UKL13-3; genus CAIUEQ01. The sequence continues at coordinate 2,511 of CAIUEQ010000290.1, forward strand.
AACTGCTGTGCTTGAATTAATTGAGGATGGCTTTGATGTTGCTCATGTTCACCTTCACTATATTAATCCTTTCCCTAAAAATCTTGGTGAATTATTATCGGGATTTGATAAAATATTAATTCCGGAAATGAACAGCGGACAACTCCTTCAACTTATTCGTGCAAAATATCTTTTGCCTGCTGTTGGATTTTCAAAAGTTCAAGGACTGCCTTTTACAACAACTGAATTGAAAAATAAAATTATAGAATTACTTAATTCATAAAAATGGATACGCAAACTATTGATAAAAGTATAAATTATGTTGCGAAGGATTTTGCTTCTGAGATGGAAGTAAAATGGTGCCCCGGTTGCGGAGATTATTCTATCCTTAAACAAGTACAAACTGTTTTTCCTGATCTTGGAGTAGCAAAAGAAAATTTTGTTTTCATTTCGGGAATTGGATGTTCATCTCGATTCTCGTATTATATGGATACCTACGGAATGCATAGTATTCACGGACGTGCGGGAGCAATTGCTTCAGGAGTAAAAGCTGCGAATCCTGATCTAAGTGTTTGGGTAGTTTCCGGTGATGGAGATTCACTTTCAATTGGAGGAAATCACTTCATTCATTTGATGAGAAAAAATTTCGACATCAATTATCTGTTGTTCAATAATCAAATTTATAGTTTAACAAAAGGACAATATTCTCCAACTTCTGAAAAAGGGAAAGTGACAAAAACTTCGCCTTATGGATCAATAGAAGAACCATTTAATCCAAGTGAACTTGCATTAGGTGCGAAAGCTTCATTTGTTGCTCGCACACTTGATCGCGACCCTAAACACATGCAGGCAATTTTGAAACGCGCACACGCTCATAAAGGAACTTCTTTTGTTGAAGTATATCAAAATTGCCCTGTGTTTAATGATGCAGCATTTTTTGCTTATTCGGATAAGGAAACAAAAAAGGAAGAAGCTATATTACTTGAACATGGAATGCCATTAATGTTTGGTAACAACAATGAAAAAGGAATTATGCTTGACGGATTAAAACCTTTTATTGTTGACTTAAATACAAGTGGTGTTTCTGCAAATGATCTTTGGATTCATGATGAAAAAGATAAGACAAAAGCAAACCTCATTTCACGCTTCTTTGATACCATGTTTAATGATACACATTTCCCACGACCATTTGGTGTGATTTATTCTGAAGATCGTCCGATATATGAAGAAGGAATGGCTGAACAAATTCAACATATCAAAAACAAAAAAGGAAAGTTATCTTTGAACAAAATCCTGTCAGGTGATAAAACCTGGGAGATATTAAACTAAATAAAAATGTCTAACCCTGTAGAATTGCTTTACCAAGAACATCAAGTTATTAAAAAGGCTCTTAGCAATGTGCTAGGTTTAAAAAATATGATACTTGAAAATCCTGAAAATTATAAATCAGAATTGAAAAATTATATCGGCTTTTTTAGAAATTATGCTGATAAATTTCATCATCAAAAAGAAGAAAATATTTTGTTTCCTGAAATGGGAAAGAAAAAAGAACATCTTGGTGATGGAGTTATTCAGGAGATGCTGGATAACCATTCAGATTTTAGAGAAATGCTCGCAGATATCGAATCATTAAATAATGCCGGAGAATTTGATGAGTCATTTAAAAAATTTGAAAAATACAATCATGAATTATTAAACCATATTGCAGTTGAAGATGACGAGGTTTTTCAAATGGCTTTATCAATCTTAGATAGCGATGATCTGGATAAAATTTATTATCGTTTTTTAGATACCGACTCTAATCTTGGCATGGACAATAAACATGCAATGGAAAAAATGGTAAATTAAAAATATTATGAAAAAAACATTAAGTATATCATCCTTAATTATCATTATCTGTTTTGTTTTTGGGACAACCAATTTGAAGGCTCAAACAATATCTACAAAAACAGAAATATTTAAAGTATACGGAAATTGCGAAATGTGCCAAGATAGAATTGAAGGAGCATTGAAAAAAAAAGATGGTATTGTAAAGAAAAGTTGGAGCGAAAGCACCAAAATGCTTACTGTAACATTTGATTCCGACAAGTTATCCCTTAATCAAATCAAACAAAAAATTGCCGATGCCGGGTATGATTCTGATGATATCCAGGCAACTGATGATGCTTATCATAACCTTCCAAAATGTTGTCAATATAAGCGGGCAAAAACTACGAAATAAGTTTTCAATATTCTTGTCATATTGAATTACAAACGGAACTGATTATATTTGAATTTCAGATTTTTACAAAATCATCATGAAAAAAATTATACTCTTACTAACAATCATAATTACAAGTGGCGTTTACCTTTTAGCTCAAACCACAGCAGCTGATTTTACGGCAAACGATTGTAATGGAACTTCTCACAACCTTTTTTCAGAGCTTAATGCCGGGAAAATAATTGTGGTATCATTTGTTCATCCATGCTCTTCATGTATCGCACCAACTGTTTCTGCTAATACCATTGTAAAAGGTTACGCAACTACAAATCCTGGTAAAGTGTTTTTCTATTTAGTTGATGCAAATAATAGTTGTTCATCGTTGTCAACTTGGGCAAATACTTATAGTTTAAACAACGTTGTTAAATTTTCAGATCCTGCTGTTTATAATTCTTCATACTACTCACCGAGCATGCCAACTATTATGATTTTTAGTGGCGCAAACCATGCGGTATCTTTCAGACAGGATGGAGCTCTCAATGCAGTAAATTTTACCGCTGCAATTAATCAGGCAATTGCAGTTTCAGGAGTTAATGAAGAGCAAAAAAGAAATTTTCAGTTAAGCATTTTCCCTAATCCTGTAAATGATAAATTAAGTTTAACTTATTTCCTCAGTCAAACTTCGGAAGTTAAAATTGATCTTTACGATATGCTCGGATCAAAGGTTGCAAATATTATTTCCGAAAGACAATCATCCGGAAAACATGATTCACAATATAACTTCGATCAGTTAAGCAACGGAATATATTTTTTAAAACTAAGCTCCGGTGATGCTTCTCAAATAATCAGATTTACTGTTTCTCATTAATATCATGACCAGAAGTATCAAGCTTACTTTTGCAGTAATCACATTAATCTTATTAAACTACCACAACTCATTTTCGCAGGGTTGCTGCTCAGGTGGAAGCGGAAGCCCCATTGCAGGAGGAACATCGCTTGGCGTTTTGCAAAAAGGTCAGGTTGAGCTGGGAGCAAATTATCAATATTCAAACTCAAATAAATTTTTTTCAGGAGATAAAGACACTACTTCTCTCATCAAAAGTTTAAGCAGCAATTATCTTTATTTAAGACTGGGTTATGGGATCACCGAAAAATTAACATTATCGATTGAGGGTGGATATTTTTTTGATAAAACTCTTGTGGGATTGCATCCAAATGATCCTAGTGTAATTGACAATACAAAGAAATCTTCCGGAATTTCTGATCTCATTATTTTTCCACGTTATGATGTATATGATAAAACCGATGAAAATAAACACACTGAAATTACTTTAGGGCTTGGTTTAAAAATTCCTTTGGGAAAACATTATGATTCCATCGTTTCATTTAACGACCCGACTATTCCACTAAAAATAAGTACCATTTTACCTCCAACAGTTCAACTCACAACCGGAGCTTACGATATTATTTTATATGGATTTATTTTCAGAGAATATAAGCACGCAAAATTTAGAATTTTCGCAAATGGATTGTATGTAAAAAAAGGATGGAATTCGTTAGGAGAAAAATTTGGAGATTATGCCAGCATAGGATTATTTGCAGGGAAAACTTTTTTCAAAAAACTGGGAATTACTTTACAAGTAAAAGGCGAATGGATTGATGTTTTACAACTCGTTCCTTATGCAACTCCTTCATTAATGAGTGTAGATCCTCCAGCCACAGGAAGCAGAAAAATTTCATTCGTACCACAAATTAATTACAGTTATAAATCTTTTACTGTTTTTGTACTATCCGATTTTCCATTATATCAATACATGAATGGCCAACAAATCGGTTCTCAAAATCTGATCACTGCCGGAATTACGTATCGTTTTATGCCTGCAAAATATTTATGGAAAGAAACAAAAAAGGTGCAACAATAGTGCACCTCTTTTTATAACAATCATGAATAATTATTGCATTAAAATACGTTTCACCAACTGTCCATTTTCGGTAGATATTTTCAAAAAGTAAATACCTTTTTTCCATTCAGATCCATCAATACTGAGTTTTGTATTTTGTGTCTCTTCTGTTTTAATAACTCTTCCTGTCATATCAATTACTACAATGTTTTGAATGATTTTGTCTGAAATAATATTTATTATTCCGTTACTTGGATTTGGATAAACTGAGATTCCCGCAGCTTGAGTTGATTCGTGTATACCGGCAAATGCTCCAATAGTAATATTGATAAAATTAATACTGTCCGAATTCCTAACAATTAGAGATACTGAACTTGCTGAAGCAACCACACGCCACTTGCCAATATAAGGAGTATATTTCATTCCAACTAAATTTACAAGTTGTGCATTGGTAATAATAAAACTTGTATCCGTTCCTGAATTTCCGGTGAGTGATACAATTTTTGGATTACTAAAATTTCCGTTAATGGTATCAAACTGGAAAGTATATTTTACCACGTCTGTTCCTATATTTAAACTGCAACGACTCCATGAGAATTTGTTAACTGCCGTTGTATCTTGAACAAGAATTGATGAACTGTTAACAGGTGATATTAAATTGAATTTTGAAAACACATCAACTGGAATAATATCTGATGCACCTCGTGGAATGAGTATGTATCCATCATATGAAAATGGTGCTGAGGTACTTTTACTAATCTGACTTCCCATTCCGGTTATTGTAAATGCAGATGTTGATGGAATAGGTTGCCCCACCAAAGAAGAGCTTGATGGGATACGAATTGCAATGCTATCTGTAGAACCAATTCTCACACAATTAATTGTTGTATTTGAAGGCCAAACATTGCCGGAAGGAGGCGTAACAAATTTTATCACGTTTACCTTTACTAAATTATTCTCAGAAATTTCGTCTAAATGAGACACCAAAATTGGAGTATTGATTTGTTTTCCATTACCTAATAATTTCAAGGTATCAAGGGCAGAGATTTGAAGCAACCCTCTGGCTGAAGATATAGAGCCACGAACTTCAACGCTATCTCCCTCGGCAACAGTATATCCAAAATTACTGGTAGCACTTGATACCGTTATTCCTCCAGTTTGATCTCTTAATAAAAATTCTACTCCCGGTGGTCGTAAATTAAAACCATAAACTACACCTCTTAAACCTGCTCTGGCATTTATCGAATCAGGAACTCCAGTGATTACATTGATATGATTAATTTGACTAATCGTATAATAGGTTGGAAGTGGTGGAGTTGGCAATGAGCTACCTGAAGTTGTTGCTCCCGGAGCTGAATAAATCGAGTCGTAATCTGTAACAATATAAATTAAAACATAATAAATCGATCCATTTGAAATGTTACCAATATTTACAAAATTGGTATCGCCTTTAAATACACAAAAAGCTGAAGCATCATTTTGATAAGTTGAACCTAATCCTAAAAACCCATTTGCATTAATCGTATTTATTGAACTTGTTGGAGTTCCTGCAGTAACTGCAGAGGCTTGCTTAACATATACCAAAGTTGTCCATAATTTTTTGTCATACACTGTTGGTCTATTCCATGTAATTAACCCACCTGTTGTGGTGATGCCGGTAAATAACACATTTGTCACATCTATAGGTGGAGCAGGATTGGTGGTTAATGGTCTTCCTGATGCTATTGCTCCAGTTGATGAATAGGCTGAATCCGCATCATTCACTACATAAATTAATACCTGGTAAGGTAACAGATTCGAAAGGTTTGTGAGATACACAAAATCTGTATCCCCCTTAAATACACATCTTGCAGCAGCATCATTTTGATAGGTTGTTCCAAAAGGTGATGCAGGATTTGCAGCATAATATGAAACGGTTCTTGTAGGTATTCCTGCAGTAATTGCTGCACCTTGTTTAATAAATATTAAAGTGGTCATTGTTCCATTATCATAGCCGGTTGGTTTTAACCAAGCAGCTTTGGCAACAGTTGTAGTAACTCCAACAAAATTAGCTAATGTAATACTAGGAGGTGGTGGCGGTGGCGCCAAAGTACTTCCTGAGCCTGTGGCACCAAGTGGCGAGTAAGTAGAATCAATATCTCTAATAATATAAATAAGAATATAATATGGTGCGGTATTATTTAAACCGGTTACATTCACAAAATTGGTATCGCCTTTAAATACACATCTTGCAGTTGCATCATTTTGATATCCGTTTCCTAAACCATAAATAGTATTCGCAACATAATAGGTTACTGGTTTGGTTGGAGTTCCAGCTGAAACTGCAACACCCTGTTTTACAAAAACCATTGTTGTATAGGAAGCTGGAATATACACCGAAGGTTTTGTCCATGAAATATGAATAGAAGTTGATGAAAGACCTGAAACAGCAATACTACTAACATCAGTTGGTGTAGGTGGTGGAGATGAAAGTACACTTCCATTTGTAGTTGCTCCTAATGGTGAATAACTAGAATCACCATCTCTAACAACATAAACTAAAACATAATATGGAGCTATATTATTAAGCGAAGTAACATTTACAAAATTTGTATCGCCTTTAAACACACACCAAGCAGATCCGTCATTTTGAAACTGATTACTTCCGCTTCCTGCAAAAGAAGGATCAGCAGAATATCTAATTGGCGAAAATGTTGGTGTAGTTGAATTTGTAATTGCTAAACTTTGTTTTACAAAAACCAAAGTAGTATACGAAGCATTCGCATATCCCGTTGGTTTTGTCCATGATATTGTTGCCGATGTTGTTCCTGTTCCACCAAATGTTAAACCTGTTACATCACCTGCAGGCTGTGTTGTTCCTGTTATTACAACAGGTGTTGAATAGGAAGAATCTGTAGTTCTAACAACATAAATAACTATATAATATGGAGCTGTAATGTTTAACCCTCTGATGGTAACATTTGCTGGGTTGGCTGCTCTATATACACATCCTGCTGCTGCATCATTTTGAAACGCTGTTCCAAATGGCGATAAAGGATTAGCGGTATAAAAACTAGCAGCACGTGTTGGTGTTCCCAAATTAATTACAGAACCTTGTTTTACAAATACTAAAACATTTGTTGTTCCGGGAACCCCTACCGGTGCTGTCCATGCTATTGATGCTTGGGTGGAAGACAATGCAGTAAAAGTTGCATTTGTAACCGAATTTGGAGGAGCAGCACCTGATGCACCTGTTGCATTTGAAGCAGTTGAATATAATGAGTCTGAATCGCGAACAACATAAACAAGCACAGAATATGTTGTTCCTGCCGTTAAACCTGTAATTGAAACAACATTCGTATCACCTTTAAAAATGCAATGTGCTAATCCGTCAAATTGGTAAGATGTTCCATTTGGAAACAAGGTATTTGCATTGTAAATATTTGGATTTGCATTGGGAGTTCCTGTTGTAATTCCGGGTGGACTTTGTTTCACAAATACAATTGTAGTAAATAATGAATTGCTGTAATTTATATTTTTTACCCATGAAATATTAGCTGTTGTTGAACCGCTTGCAGTGAAGGTGAGTCCAGTAACTGCTGTTGGTGAAGGAGCATTAGTTGTTCCATTTGTTGTTACGGGTAAAGAATAATTTGAATCAGCATCATTAATAGCATAAGCCAAAACATAATAGGTTGTTGACGCGGCAAGCCCTGTAATATTTACAAAATTTGTATCACCCTTAAAAACGCAATGAGCAAAAGTATCGTTCTGATATCTTGTTCCGTTTCCGATAAAATTTGAATTTGCAGTAATGGAACTTGGATTTGCATTTGGTGTTCCTGCAGTAATAGATGAAAATGGTTTCACATAAATTACCATCGAATTTGATAAATTATTATATCCAGCTGGCTTGACCCAATTTATTGAAGCAGAATTTTGACCTGTTGATATGAAAGCCAAATTTATTAACACTCCTGGAGCTGTTGATGGAGTGGCTCCATTTATAGTTGCAGGTGTAGAATATACACTGTCGGAGTTACGAACAATGTATATCAATACAAAATAATTTGTGCCCTGATTAAGGCCGGTTACCGAAACAAAATTTGTATCTCCATTAAAAACACATTTTGCATTTGCATCATTTTGGTAAGATGATGTTGCCAATGAAAAATCTGTATTTGCTAAATAATAATTTGCTGAAATATTAGGTGTTCCTATCGAAATTGAAGATACCGGTTTAATAAAAACCAACGTTTTCATTGTTGTGCTGTTGTAAGACGAAGGTAACGTCCATCCAATTGTTGCGGCATTTGTAGAAGTAGCGCCAAAAGTTGGAGCAGAAACAAATGGAGGTAAATTATTTGTTGCTGTGTTAAGGTCAATCCAATTTGTTGCAGATCTTATTCCATCTATCACCAAAGTGGGAGTGCTTGTTCCTTGTCTAAGCACATAACGACCAAGGGCTGAAGCATCAGGAAATGCGCTTCCATTTGCAATTGCACTTGATGTAGAAGGTTCGGTTGAAGGTATTCCACTGCTAAATCCCCATACTACACACGAATCATTATTTGAACCCGAAACGAAAGAATATTTTGTTACGATTCTTACTGTAGTTCCAATTACAAAACTATCATTTCCATAAGCCGGAGCATCAGCAAGTTTTGATATTCCAAGTTTATAATATCCGCTACTTGCCGATTTAATAAATATGCGATTAAAAGAGGTATTGATACTCGTTGACCCTTGTGCGAGTAATGAAAAGAAATAATCTCCGGAAATTTGAGCTGCTGAAACATTAATTAAAAATGAGGTATAAACAGAACCGCTGCTTAAGTTATTTAATCCATCGCGGTAAACAATTTGCCCAGAAGAATTGAGAGCTGCTGCATTACCAATATTTGATAAAACATACCCTCCATAACTCAACCCAGAACTTGTAACGTTGATAGGATTTGTTGCTGTAGTTCCAAGCTGTGTCCAGTTATTAGCAGTTAATGTCTGCGTGGATGTGTAGCTAAAATTTTCTGTAAATAATTGCTGAGATCTGCTCACTAAACTCAACAAAACAAAGGCGAGTAAAAATTGTATAGTTTTCATTTTCAAATTTTTAATGATTATTGAAACAAATGAACAATATTTTTTTAAAAAATTGAGATTAAAATGTGGTGAAAGTCTAAATAAAAAAACTTCGCAGTTTTTAGCTGCGAAGTTTTTTAAGGAATATCGAAAATGATATTGAAAGAAATTATCTCTTAATAATTTTTTGTGTAGTTACCTCTCCGTTAATATTAACTCTAACAAAATAAATTCCATTATTTAATTGTTGAGTATTGATATTAATTTTATTGTCTCCTGATGATAACAATTCAACACCTGAGTAGTGAACTTTACCAAGCATATCGATTAACTCAATTGTTGCCGGAGTATTAACTGAAGAATTTACATGAATGTTTAATTCATTACTGAAAGGGTTTGGCAACATTGTACTAATATTTTTCGCAACAGTATTTGTTACTATCAATGTTTTTGAAAAACTAGTATTTCCATCCAAATCAATTTGTTTTAAACGGTAATAAGAAGTTCCGTTTAACAAATTCATATCTGTATTAGTATAGTTCAACGTTAAACTACTGTTTCCTGCACCTTTTACATCTCCAATTGTTACAAAGTTTTTGTTATCTGAACTCTTTTCAATTTCGAAACGATCGTTATTCATTTCACTTGCAGTAGTCCAATTTAATACAACTGTATTATTTGATTTAACAGCGTTGAAAGAAGTGAATTGAACTGGTAGAGGAGTATTTGCCCATAAAGTTGAAACACGAATCCCATCAAAAACAACAGTATCAACCCCAACACTCCCTTGTCTGATGCAAACTGATCTAACTTTTACAAGATCTGTTTGTGTTACATCAGTTGCAACAAGTTGACCAGCAGGTTCTGTTGTAGGAATTCCACTTGCAAAAACCCAAGCATACACACTGTCATCGGTAGCTGTAGCTGTATTAAACACATATTTCATTACTACTAAATATGTAGTATTAAGGTTATAGTTTGAAGAAAAAACAGCACTGGTAACAGCCGCTCCTTTTGATAATCCCAACATAAAAGTACCTGCACTACTACCATCTTTTACCCATAACTTTCCTCTAAAATTAGTAGAAAGAGTCGTTCCTTGTGAGTCGTTTAAATGGAAAATGTAATCACCTGTAGCCCCACCACTTGCTGTTACATTCAATAAAAAAGAAACATATAAAGAACCTGATGTAGTAGTATTAATTACTGCATTAGCATCTTCTCTACTGGCAGTTGAGTTAAATAATTGTACTGAACCACCGGTTCCACTTGAAGCATAACCTGTATAAGTTAAAGATGACGTTAAATATCCAATTGGACCTCCAGTACCACTATGTCTTTTCCATAATGTCCCACCAATTGAAGTATTAGTTAAAGTATCAGTTGTAGATCCATAATTGAATCTCTCATTCAAAAGCATCTGTGCATTCACTGAAGCTACCGTTAAACATAATGCTGTTAAAAAGTAAATTATTTTTTTCATATTTTTTTTATTTAATGATGCGATATTAAGACACTTTAACTAATAATTAATACATCTACGATGAATAAATAGTTAATTGTTTTGCACAACTTAAAAACATCCAAAATCAATTGTTGAAAAACTAACTTTAAAATCTTAAAGCACCGCCAATCATTATATGTCGTTGCTCTAAATATCTTGCAGGGTTTGAAGGTGGCGGACCACTGGAACCAAGGCGAGGATCAAGAAATCTTGGATCAACCCATGTATCAGGAACATTATCCCCATTTTGATAGGCTTTACCTGTAACAGGGTTGATGATTGATGAATTTTGGTTATTAAATAAGTTCGTAATTTGCACCAAAAACGACACTTTCATACGCTTTACATTCCACCATTTTGTAAATGTAACATCCGACCAAAACCAATATTGTCCCAACATACTCCATTGATGGTCGGCAACAGGATCCACAACATAAATTGGCCTTCCTGTTGAAGGATCATTGTGGTCAAAAATATATGGGGTGTATCTTAAACCACTTCTTAAAACAGTTTCAAAATACAAACTCATATTATTCAACCATTTTTGTCCAAGTAATCCATTTTTATTTGCAATTTTAAAAGTGTGATTTGATTTAAAATCATGTGGGCAATCCCATGGCAAATAATATTCTTTGGTATCTTCAACTGCTCCGGTTGCAAGTAATTGTTTTAGGTTTTGATTTGCGCTTGCACTTTGTCCGGTACTAACCATATAAGTGTATATAGCCTGACCCGTATACCAGTTTCCAATTCGTTTGATATATCCAATTTCAATTCCTCGTGTTCGAGCATAATCTGAATTGATGCGAACAGTTCTTGTAACATCACGTCCTGTAACATCTTTTACAAGCATTTGCACTGAGGTAATAAAATCATATTTATCTTTAAAATATGCTGAAAAAGTTAATACATCATTTGAGGTGATCTCTGTTTTTAAACCAAATTCATAACTGATATCTACTTCAGGATTTAAATTTGGGTTTCCAAGATTTGCAATAGTTGATCGATCTTGATAAACCGGATTTAACCCGGGATAAACATAAGAAGGATGAGGTAATATTGTTGTATGTCCATAGTTAAAATAAAGCACCTGATTTTCACGAATAGGAAATGATGCAGCTATTTTTGGAAGGAAACGGAATTTATATCTCAGGTCTCCAATTTTTACAGAATGATCGATATAATCTTGTCTGATAGAGTTCACAATTGGAGAGCGTGGATCGTTAATGGCATCATCAATAAATTTTCCCGGAGCCCAATATTCAAAACGTCCTCCAACACTTGCTATCAAACCTTTAAATCGAACTTTATCTGTAACAAAAAAACCTCCTCGTTGCGGGTCCACTTTCCATACATCACTTTGTTGTCCTAGACGAAATGACTGTGAAGTTTGCCCGTTTGCAAGTGGAATTGGAGCACCAATCCAAGGACTTTGAATATCGATCCATTGCATCTGCTGGAATTTTGCTTCCATACCAAAACTTAATGTATTGAACGTGTTTTTAGAAACAAGATTTCCTTGTGCTTTAAGTGTATACTCTTCAAAATAGTGGTCATGCCAAAGCGTTGCAATTCCTCCGTTATTATAAAACCCCGATGCTGGATTTACGTATGAAACTGCTGACCCCGGATTAAAATATGTTGCCGGATAAAGCACAATTGAATTTGGCGAAAACTCATGATCCACTGTTTGTGGTCTCCATGGTTCTCCATTTGCATCTGCTCTTAAACGTACAAAAAAACGAGAGAATGTTACGTTATATGAGAACCGTTTGTTCACAGATTTTTTCCAATCGATCATTGCCAAATACGAATCACTTGTATAAGTATTTGCCTTATCCATTTGTTTCGAAAAATTATATTGATAACCGGGTGACCAAGGAAGATCGTTTCCAAAAATTCTCAACATATTTACATCCTGATTAATGGTGATTGATCTCATTCCTGAAACGGTGAGCAAGCCTCCATTTTTAAAAGAATAATTGAATTTAGTAAACGCACTCCATCTGTTATCCTGATATGGCGACCATGTTGTTCCTCCATTTTGAGAATACAATGATGACATCACTTGATTTGCCGGATTTTTATAAAATTCATCTGTAAAAGATGTGCGCACAGCTACATAAAATCGTAATCGCTTTTGTAAATATTTTCCTGCAATAGGGCCACCAATATTTAACTCGGCAACCTGACTATTCCAGCATGATTGATTTGTGCTGTTAAATCCAAAATTATCTCTCTTATAACTTGCAGCAATATTTAATTTATCACTTCCACTTCTAGTTTTAGTATTAATGACTCCAGAAGTTGCATCGCCAATTTCAGCACCAATTCCACCGGTAGTAATTTCAATATCACTAATTGCATTCGATCCAATATCTAATCCAAAACCGGTACCTGCAAGCGGGTCTGTTACTTTAACTCCATCTATCAACATTCCGGTTTCATAAGTTCGTCCACCTCGAATTGATAATCCTGCAGGAGATTGAATTACTCCGGGTTGAGTATTTACAATTTTTTGAATTTGACGTGAGGGTTGCAACTCAATATTTTCCTGTGAAATAGAACTTGAAGATTTTGAGCTTTCAATATCGATCAGAGGTTTTTTTCCGATTACAACAACTTCCTGATCAATTGCAAAATTTGTTACCGAGAGATTAACATCCAATATTTTATTTTCTCCGGATTTAATTTTCACTCCGGTAATTTGTGTCTTTTGATAACCGATATAACTCACCTCAATTGTATACTCTCCGGGTCTAATATTTTTTATAATATAATTCCCCTTAATATCGCTGGCTGCACCTAGTGAAGTGCCCTTAATAATAACATTTACACCAATCAATTCACTGTTATCTTTTTTATCTTTAATGGTACCAGATATGATTCCGGTATTTTGAGCAAATGCTAAAACCGGAAAACATATGTATAATAAAAATAAATAAATAAATCTCATGAAGACAACCACTTTTATGTTCGGCAAAATACGTCAATATTTTAGGTTTCAAAACAATGAGTTGTTATCATTTTATTAATGATCTTATCATGCTTTTAGAATTACATTTTGCCTCATTGACCCAAAACAGAGGCTATTTGACCTCCTTAAATTTTGAGCTTCCTTTTTAAAAATATTTTTAGTAACCTTTGTATGAATAAATCTCTCCTATCATGAAACGATTATTTATTTATTTTATATCAATTGCTTCCGTGTTTTTTACTACAAATGCAAAAGCTCAAACCAAAGAACCCACAAATCATTCTATTATAAACACACATGTTTCGGCAATAAATATTTTCAGAGCATCCAAGCCTCTTAACTCTGATGATTTTGGACAAACTTTAAACAGTGCTGAATTATCTCGTTTGCCATTTCATAATATAAATTCAATAGCAAATACCGTTGCAGGCGTTAACTCATATGGCGGAGGAATTCCAAATATAAAAGGTGCTCCGGCAAGTGGAACTGCATATTTTGTTGATGGCGTAAGAGTTTACGGAGCATTGCCGAACTTGAAATAACCTATTGCATTTTACCAAAAAAAAATCCCAAGTATCTACTTGGGATTTTTTTTTATCAATTCAGTTTTGATTAATGATTGTGCTGATGATGTTTGCTGTTATGTTCAGTTACAGTTTTAAAAAACTCTTCTGAACTCACTTCTTTTTCTTCAATTGTAATAAGTGATTTTACAACTTCACGAACTTTATTTGAAACAGCAATATTGATCATCTTTGAGCGGTAGTCTTCTTTCTTTAAGCTTGGCTCAATAATAGAATTTAACAATTCTTCATTTAAACCTGAAGTACCATAAGCACCAAACATACTTTTTGTGTGATTAATGGCAGCAGAACGTATATCTGCATCTTCAACTTTAATGTTATTGTCCGACATCACTCTTTCCTCAAACAAATGTGTGCGTAAATATTCGGCTTCATGAATATAACCATGGTCAATATTTTCGGCATTAAATTTATCAGCATGCCTGTCGATCATCCAACGTTTTAAAAATTCATCAGGCAATGGAATATTTTGTTTTGCAACAAGTGAATCTATCAATTCGTGTTCGAAAAGGTGATCAGATTGTCCTGAAAAATAACCTGAAAGTTCTTCACGAATTTTATCTTTTAACTCTTCGAGTGAAGTTACGGTTCCTGGCCCGTATACTTTATCGAACATTTCCTGATTTACTTCAGCTTCAATGTTTCTTTTTATTTCTATAACATTCAATTTGAAATTTGCACCTAGATCTTTTACTCCAACTTTTTGAACTCCCAACACATGAGAAATTTCTGTTTCATTATTTTCAAAAAGGTCAAAAATATTTACAGTTAACTGTGCTCCTTTTTTAACTCCGATAAATTGTTTTTTGATATCATCATTCTTAAGCACTGAAGTTAGCACTGGAGCAGAATCTGCATGAGCGCCACCTTCAAAGGTATTACCAGCTTCGTCTAATTCATCAAAGCTGCAATACACCATGTCATTATCTCCGGCTTCTTCAATTTCCAACATGGTTCCGAATTGTTTTTTCAAACGTTCAACTTCGTCTTCTACTTGCTTTTCGTCAACCTTAACAACAAATTTTGTAAATTTATCAGCAGCCGAAATATTTAATTTTAAATCAGGACTTAATCCAATATCAAATTTAAAAGTATACTCTTTGCCTTTTGCTAATTCATCAATTTTACTATCATCTGATAGTACGGGTTGGCCAAGAATATTCAATTTATTAGCATCGATATACTCAAACAAACCTTTTGATGCAGCTGAATTTACAGCTTCCAAAAGCACAGTATTACCGAACATGTTTTCAATCATTGATTTGGGAACTTTCCCTGGGCGAAAACCAGGAATGTTTGCTTTGTGCTGATAATTTTTTAATTGTTTTTCAATCTCTGGAGCATAATCAGCGTGTTCAATTTGAACTGAAATTGTTGCGTTCAAATCATCTTTTTTCTCAATTGTTACATTCATATCTTTATTCTTAAAAAAATAGACCGATTGCTCAGTCTATTTTTACTTGTGCGCATGAAGGGACTCGAACCCCCACGTCTTGCGACACCAGATCCTAAGTCTGGCACGGCTACC
The DNA here is from genome assembly GCA_903898215.1 of uncultured Bacteroidota bacterium. Classification (GTDB taxonomy): domain Bacteria; phylum Bacteroidota; class Bacteroidia; order UKL13-3; family UKL13-3; genus CAIUEQ01. The sequence continues at coordinate 18,242 of CAIUEQ010000290.1, forward strand.
AATTACGCCACATGCGCCTTTTTAAGTAAATATTTTACCGTTAAAAGGACGGCAAAGGTATTTATTTTTTTATATTTCCAAAAAGTTTAAGCAATACAATAAATTCGCATCAATAAGATTGTTTATGCAAGAAGAAGTTGACACTGATAAAGAAAACAAAGAAATTGTAAAAGCTTATCGCAATTTATTAAAGGCTTGTAAGCACACTTTAGAAAAAGGTGACAAGAAATTAATACGCGATGCTTTTGATTTATCTCTTGATGCGCATAAGCATATGCGCAGAAAATCAGGAGAGCCATATATTTTACATCCTCTGGCTGTTGCTCAAATTTGTGCCGAAGAGATTGGGCTTGGCACTACTTCAGTTGTATGCGCACTTATTCACGACACTGTTGAAGACACACATATTACTCTTGATGTAATACGTTTAAATTTTGGTGAAAAAGTTGCTCGTATTATTGACGGGCTCACTAAAATTGGAGATGTTTTTGATCAGCAGGAAAAAAGCCTTCAAGCTGAAAATTTTAAAAAAATGCTCCTTACATTAAGTGATGATGTAAGAGTGATTTTAATAAAACTTGCCGATCGATTACATAATATGCGTACCCTCGATTCGATGTCGGGAAAATCACAATTAAAAATTGCTTCAGAAACTTTATATGTTTATGCCCCACTTGCACACAGACTTGGTTTGTATGCAATAAAAACAGAGCTTGAAGATCTTGCAACAAAATACCTGGAAGCAGAGAATTACAATTTTGTAAGAGACCGTTTACAGGAAACAAAAGTTCAGCGTAACCGATATATTAAAACATTTATTGAGCCTATATTAGAACAACTGAATGAGCAAGGTATCAAGTTTGAAATAAAAGGCAGACCAAAGTCTATTCATTCTATTTTACAGAAAATGAAAAAACAGAATATTCCTTTTGATGAGGTGTATGATTTGTTTGCTGTTAGAATTATTATTGATTCGGCTTATGAAGATGAAAAGGCTGATTGTTGGAAAGTATATTCGGTAGTAACTGATTGCTATCGTCCTAATCCTGATAGATTACGTGATTGGGTTTCGACCCCGAAAGGAAATGGGTATGAGTCGTTGCATACAACTGTGATGGGACCAAAAGGAAAATGGGTAGAAGTTCAGATCCGATCAAAACGGATGGATGAAATTGCTGAAAAAGGTTATGCTGCTCATTGGAAATATAAAGATAAAGATGCTGAGCCAAGCGATACAGGTTTAGAAGGTTGGCTCACGAAAGTAAGGGAACTTTTAGAAAACCCCGACTCAAACGCATTGAGTTTTTTGGATGATTTTAAACTTAATTTTCTTTCAGATGAAATTTTTGTATTTACTCCAAAAGGAGAATTACGTAAGCTTCCAATCAATGCAACTATTTTAGATTTTGCCTACGATATTCATACAGAGCTCGGATCAAAATGTATTGGAGGAAAAGTAAATAACAAATTAGTTCCAATCAGTCATTCACTTTCAAATGGAGATCAGGCAGAAATTATCACTTCACCAAAACAAGTTCCTAAAGATGATTGGCTAAATTTTGCTGTTACAACAAAAGCTAAAAATAAAATCAGAGATTATTTAAAACAAGAAAAGATGCGTTCATCTCTCATGGGAAAAGAAGTGTTAGAACGTAAATTTAAACAAGAAAAAATTGCCTTTAACAGCGAAAATTTAATTCCATTATTACACTATTTCAAACTTCCATCAGTTAGCGAATTGTATTTTCAAATTTCAAATGATACCATCGAGAAAACTAAATTAAAAATAGGTGAGATCTTTGAATATTTTAATGCTAAAAGACAAGAAGATCATCAAAATAAATCTCAAAAGAAAGATCATAAATCACCTTCAAATATTAATAAAAATGCAGTAATAATAAGCGATGATGTTGATCTTCCATATGCATTTGCAAAATGCTGCAGCCCAATTCCCGGAGACGATATTTTTGGATTTGTAACTGTTGGCGAAGGGGTAAAAATTCATCGTACAAATTGTACCAATGCCATTGGTTTAATGTCGAACTACGGCTACCGAATCATCAAAGCAAAATGGGCTCATGATGTGCTGGACAGTTCTCATGCATTTATCACCAATATAAAAGTTTCGGGAATTGATAGTGTGGGAATTGTTAGTGCAATCACAGATATTATTTCAAAACAACTGCAAATAAATATGCATTCTATTACAGTAAATTCAAAAGAAGGAATGTTTGAAGGAACGATTGAATTGGAAGTATATGATACCAACCAATTGGATGAACTCATGAACAAAATAAAAGCCTCTAGTCCTCTGATAAAAGTGAGCAGAGAAGATTTACCTAATGCTGGATAAATTTTTAAGAGAGAAAATTTTAACATAAAAAAACCTGCTCAAAATTGAGCAGGTTTTTTTATAAATCTTGTTTAAATATTACTTAGCTATTAATACTTTTTGTCTTGAAGTACTACCATCTGCAGTAACTTCAACCATGTATAAGCCATTGTTTAATTGGTTACAATCAATAACTGATTCTAAACCATTAGAAACTGTATTGATAACTTCTTTACCGGTTAAATCAAATACTCTGATTGTAGCATTTTTTGCATCAGTCAATTTAACAGTAAAATTATTAGAAGCTGGGTTAGGGAATATTTCAAATTGATTGTTTGCATTTGAAACTTCAGTAACTGCTAATTTAGCAAATGAATTAACATTGATATCATCTACATATAATGCATTACCACCAGCACCAGGAGTTCCTGTGATTTTTAATAATACTTTGCTGTTTTTGTATGCTGATAAATTATTGCTTACAAATTTATATTCCCAAGCTTTTGGATCATAAAAATTACCAGTAGTTGTTGGCACACCAGTTTGAACACAAGTGAACGAAGTTACAGGAGTCCATGTTGTTCCACAATCAGTAGAAGCGCTCACTGCAAGACTTGGTGCAGTTCCTGCAGCCTCATCAGAAAAATTACATGCATAATAGAAAGACATTCCTGGTGCTGCATTAGCTGAGAAATCTACTTCTCCTAAAATGATACTTGCAGGTTTTCCAGAAACACCCCATGAACTATGTAATTTCCAAACCACTGCACTTTTTGATGATAAACCATAATTTACAGTTGATCCAGTTAAGATTTGAATGTTTTTATTTTGACTTGTTTCAAAAGCCATATTAGCTGGCATTCCAGCTTCAAAACTTTCTCTAGTTGAAACAAATGCTGCCGACTTGAAACCAAGAGTAGAGAAAAGTGGTGATGCATCATTCAAATTATTAACATCAACCTTTGCTACACCGTTTAAACCAACAACGTTACTAAATCCTTTAAGTGATAAAGTAAAAGTACCTGTATTAGTTAAAGGAAGCACACCCCAATCCATAGTTACTGATGCATTTTTTGCTAATGAACCAGCATAATGTTTTACAGTTTCAACTCCATTAATAAATGCCGAAACATCAAATGCTGTAACTGTTGAATCAAAAACATTTGTTACTGTAGCTTTAGGATTAATTGTGGCAAAGCAATATGACGTAGGTTTAACAGTAATATCTGTTAAACTTAAATCTGCCTTAATACCTGCAGGAAGTTCAACTGGAGAACCAAAACCTGATAAAATAGTACCACCTGTAGAACCTTCAGATACATAAGCAACAACACCAAGTTTTGTTAAATTAATTCCTCCATCAGTAAATGGTGAAGTTGTAGGATAACTTGCTGGGATAACTGTTGTGTATTTTTTATAAAAATAATGTCCTGTAATGTTAGCCGAATCAATAGCTTCTCCAACTGTTGCCGAAGTACCTGAACTAATTAACTGACGCAATACGTGGTTATGTAAGTATTGAGTACCAACCCAATTGGTAGGATTATAATTACCATAATCAGATTGTGAACCTAAAATACCATCTTGAGTTAAAGCAACTGTAAGGTAATTTCTAGAATTTGCACTTGTTCCTGTATAATAAACTTCAACCTCTGTTGTAAGAGTACGTGTTGCGAAATCAATCGTTGCTTTTACATAAACATTCACAGGTGAATTTTGAGCAATGATACCAGAAACTTGACCTGTCCATAAATTACGACCTCCAGACCAAGGAGCAGTGCTTCTGTTTACAGAACCTGCAGGATATCCAGTTACACCAGATGCTGCATCTATTGATGTACCTGATGTTGTACGTAAATCTAAATCGCCTGCAGCCGAAGGAGTTGCAAAACTACCAGAATGGATATTTATTAAAAATACTTTACCTGGATTTGCATTAACTAAATCGTTAGCAATTTTGTGTCCATCAGGGCAGTATCCACAATGAATTCCGGTAAACTCTTCAAGAATAGCATTCTTTTTTTGAACGGTGGTTGATACCCATTTTGGTGTTTGTGCATACAATTGAATTGCAGCAAAACATAGGGTTGTAAGTAAGATTTTCTTCATGATTTTTTTAATTTAGTTTAGTGTGTGTTTATTTTTATTAAGATATTTTTAATGATAAATCAACTGCAACTTAAAAAAAAAAAGCATAAAAGCAATAATTCACTACATTTTTTAATTCTATTGTAAACTTGTAATTGAAATGAATTTTAATGGTTTGCCGAATGAAGTTTATTCTTTTACTTTGGAGGCTAAACTTTTTAATTATATGAGAACTATTATACTAACATTTATTTTATGTTTTATTGGCTTAGTAAATTCAGCGCAAACATTAACAGTAAGTCCTAAAATTTTAATTGGGTCAGGTTCAAATTCGGGTGGCCAAGACTTTTCAGTTATTGTAAATTACACCACCACATCATTAACTGATACAAATTATTTTAAATGGAGGATACTTAAATACAATCCTCCAACTGCCTGGTTAATGTCTTTTTGTGATCCGATAAATTGTGTTGCAAAAATCGCTGTAGACTCTACCGGAATATTTTACATCGCTAAAGGTAAATTAGGACAAATGCATATCACTTATACTTTTAATAATACTCCCGGTAATGATACGCTCAGAGTTTTAGTTCAAAGTATTTTAAATCCTGCTGTTGCCGACACTTTTGTTTTAATAGCAAACTCATGGAAAACCGGTATTAAAGAGTCATCTATTAGTCATGAAATAAATATTTACCCAAATCCAGTTAAAGATCTTTTATCGATAAAGTGTGCATCACCAATTAATTCAACAATCGATATTTATAATATTATTGGAGTAAAAGTTAAATCATTTTTAAACGATGGTAACTTATCTAACTTAAACATTTCAGACCTTAAAAATGGAATGTATATTTTAAGAATTACTAGTGGTAATAACGTTTATTCAAAAACATTTAATAAAGTAGATTAAACAGAAAGCAATTAGCAATAGACAATTAGCAATAGACAATTAGCAATAGACAATTAGCAAAAAAGAAGCCGCTACAAATAATTTGTAGCGGCTTCTTTTTTATCAATAAATTATTTTAGAATAATCTGTGGGATTTTTTTTAATACAATAACAACAAACTTTTTGCTTTCCCAGCAGCATTTGTCCATTCAATTTTATAGTTTGTTGGACATTTTGGAGATGATACATCTACAGCATTTCCAGCAGTATCTAATCCTAATGTTAATGTAAGTTGATGACTGAGTCCTTTATAAACTCTAACTCCGGACATAAATATTCCTGGACATTTTGTGCTCAAATAGGTATTATAAATAATCGGAGTTGAGATCTGAGTATAAAAATTTTCACTGTTTCTAGTTTGTCCCCACGATAACAAATTTGAATTACCATCGGCCAAACCTGTCCCTTCAACTTTTACAGAAAGCACACCTGCTGTTTTTGTAAAAGTGCGTTTCCTTGAAAGATTCCATTTTCTGATTGTTGCGTCATCAAAAGTAATTTGAAAACCTGTACTTGCTGCATCGTGAATAACAATTGGGTCAACAAAAATTTTACCTCCAGAAGTATTGGTAACAGTAATTATCCCATCAAATGTTAACGATTTACCGGTTGCAACACGAGTTACTTTAAAACCAATATAAGTTACGGTAATTATGGCTCCTGCATCTTTCCACCTGCTCCCATTAGTAAGTTGAATTTTTATATCTCCGGTACGTGTTCGTGTTTGATCAGCATTTAATCCATTATAATGAATTAGGACCATTTTGTTAAGAATGCTTGAAGTGTCAATTGTTGCCCCTGAAATTGGTGAAGTTTTTCCTAGCCCTGTTGCTCCCATGGCATCGTTAGCTTCATTCAAAGAATTTTCTGCTTCTGTACTTTGAATATGTTCGTCTGCGGCCAATTGTTGCTGTGAAGCTGTATCATCGGCTGTTGTTTCTGTTGTATTTTTTTTACAACTCACAAAACTAAAAATTATAGTAACCATTACTATAATTCCAAATTGAAATATTTTTTTCATAAACTTTTTTTTATACCGCTAAGATAATAAAAAAATATTTAGGTTTAATTTATGCCTAATTTATTTAAGTTTTTAATTAGCATTTCACAACTCCATTTTATTTGCTCTTTGGTAATAATTAATGGGGGAGCAATTCTCAAACTTTGAGAAGCAAATAAAAACCAATCGGTAATTAATCCATCTTCGATACATGCATCAATTAATTTTTTATTGAATTCAAAATTTTTAAATTCAATGGCAAGCATTAATCCTTTTCCTGAAATATTTTTTATACAAGGATGAATCAATAATTCTCTGAAAAGATTTTCTTTTTCATCTACTTCATTTATCCAATTGTGCGATTGTATTTCTTCAATTCCTGCAATTGCAGCTGCGGCTATAACCGGATGACCACCAAAAGTTGTGATATGTCCGAGCACAGGATTATCAGCCAGTTCCATCATCATTGCTTGTGATGAAATAAATGCACCAATTGGCATTCCTGCACCGAGCGCTTTTCCCAGCAATAAAATATCCGGAACAATTCCGTAATGTTCAAAGGCAAAAAGTTTTCCTGTTCGTCCCATGCCGGCTTGAATTTCATCTAGAATTAAAAGCACTGAATGTTCATCACATTTTGCTCTCAACTTTTTTAAGAAATCATTTTGTGGCGGAATATATCCTGCTTCGCCTTGAATGGTTTCAACAATTACACAAGCCGTTTTATTCCTAATTTTTTCGAGAGAACTTTCATTGTTAAATTCTATAAAATTTATATCCGGTAGTAGTGGACGAAAAGCATTCTTGAAATATTCATGATTATTTAAACTTAATGCTGCATGACCGCTACCATGATATGCATTTTTGCACGCGATAATTTCTGTTCGCCCTGTAACTCTTTTCGCTAATTTCAATGCACCGTCAGTAGCTTCGGAACCAGAGTTTACAAGATATACAGAATTAAGATTTGGAGGCAAAAGATCTGTCAACTTTTTTGCAAGTTGCACTTGTGGCGATTGAATAAATTCTCCATAAACCATCAAGTGCATATATTTATCGAGCTGAAGTTTGATGGCATTTTTTACGTGCTCATTTCCATGACCTATACTGCTCACACTGATTCCTGAAATGAGATCAAGGTATTGTTTTCCATTTAGATCAAAAAGATAAACACCTTCGGCTCTTTCAATTTCGAGCATCAAAGGGAAATGCGAAGTTTGTGCCTGATGCATTAAAAATAATTGTCGGTTGCTGATCATGCACTAATAGATTAATATTTATACAGTTGCAAGTTGCTTAGCTAATTTTCTTTTCAATATTTTTTTTATATTGTTTTTAGCATTGAGTTTCTGAATAAATTCACTCAATTCTTTTTCTTCTTTTTCAGTTAGCGGTTTACTTTGAATAAAGTCTACATCTAACTCTTGTGTGTGTTTTGCAGATTTCATGATATTAATATTTAAAATTTATTTCCTCTCCAATCAAATAAATCTTAATTCTAACTTCTTAAATCGTGAATTATTTCCTTTTCAACACTCTCATCACCGCATCAACAACATCTGGTGTATCGAGGTGATATTTTTTCATCAACTCATCAGGAGTTCCACTTTCACCAAACGAATCATTTACCGCAACCATTTCTACCGGAGTTGGAAAATTGCGAGCAAGTAATTGGCAAATACTGTCGCCTAATCCACCATTCATTTGATGCTCCTCAGCAGTTACCACACAACGTGTTTTGCGAACAGAATCCATCACAGCTTTTTCGTCAAGCGGTTTGATGGTATGAATATTTATAATTTCGGCACTGATACCATTTGCTGCTAAAATATGTCCAGCTTCGATGGCTTTCCAAACTAAATGTCCGGTTGCAAAAATTGATACATCTGTACCTTCGTTTATCATCAAAGCTTTTCCAATTTGAAAAGAATTTGCATCAGTAAAATTAGCTACAGCAGGACGACCAAAACGTAAATAAACCGGACCAACATGATTGGCAATTGCAATGGTTGCGGCTTTTGTTTGGTTATAATCGCATGGATTTATCACGGTCATATTTGGCAACATTTTCATCAACCCAATATCTTCCAATATTTGATGTGTTGCACCATCTTCACCCAAAGTTAAACCTGCATGTGAAGCACATATTTTTACATTCTTATTTGAGTAAGCAACACTCTGACGAATTTGATCGTAAACTCTTCCGGTAGAAAAATTTGCGAACGTTCCTGTAAAAGGAATTTTCCCTCCAATGGTTAACCCTGCAGCAACACCAATCATATTTGCTTCTGCAATTCCAACTTGAAAAAAACGCTCGGGAAAATCTTTCTGAAACGCATCCATTTTTAACGAACCAATTAAGTCGGCACATAAGGCAACAACATTTGGATTTGATTTTCCAAGTTCATGTAATCCTGCACCAAATCCTGAACGTGTGTCTTTAATGTTTTGTACTTCGTATGTTTTCATTTTTTATTTTATTTTCATTTTCTAAATTTCCCTGAACCTATTAACCAATAACTCAATAACTCCCGATAGCTATCGGGATCACTTAATTCAAAGTAATATTTGTTGCCGAACCTGATGAAATTTTAAATTCTCTTTCAAAAGTATTGTTTGATCGATAAGCGCCTTTTGCTCGATAGATAATTTTATAATTTCCGGGCTGAATCACTAAATTATGTGAACGATTTTCGACCGAAAGTTTGCACACCCAAACCAATTCGTTTCTGTTCATCTGATAAATATCAGCATAATATGATTGCGCAATTGCGGTAACAATTAATTTGCCTGGTTGGGGAATTTCTACTGTTGCAGTATAACTCTGTTTTACTTCCACACCTTTTTGATAGATGCGTGGAAGTGATAATATTTCAAGATCATATTTTCCCACAAGATATTTTTCAACTTCATTTGCGTCTTGAACTTCCAAAGTTTTCGAACTGTTTTGCTGACGTACAATAAATTGCAATTGGCTATAATTTGTTTGTCCTAAAACTTTTAATTGCAACATCCCTTGAGGTGCATCAACTCCTATGATGGTATGCTTTCCTGGTGTGATCTCAATATTTTCTTTAACAACCGGAGGTAATGTATGCACCACCATTTTATACTTATATATTGGATCTAATGGTAAGGTGTCAGGATTTCCTTTTTCGTTAATGGTATGAATATAATTGTAAATCAATTGCCCTGAATGCATATCATAAAAACTCATGTTCACATTTGATTCTGTTGGCTTACTATAAACATCTAAAAGATTAACCTGTGCAGTTGTATTGTTCAATGCCTGACTAATCACCACATTCAACACATTATCAAATGCTGCTTCGGTGTTAGCATCGTAATATCTTCCCACACATTCAAATGCTTTTCTAAATTCATCAGTACCACCTAATCCAATAATAAATGGACGAAGTATCACTCCACTGCTTTGTAATGATTCGGAAACAGCACAAGGATCTCCATCGCATTCTTCAATTCCATCTGTAATTAAAACAATCACATTTCTTACACCGGGCTCCTTTGGAAAATCGTAACCTGATTGTTGCAACGAATAAGCGATAAGTGTTGTTCCTTTCGGATTGATAGTAGCAACACGTTTTTTTATTTCATCATAATTATTTTGTTTGAAGGGCACTTCCAATCGAGTATCATGGCAATCTCTTCGTCCGGGAGGACTTGTATGCCCATAAACCCTCAATGCAACCTCAATACCTTTTGCAGTTCGTAAGCTGTCCATCAATTTTGTGAGCATCCGTTTAGCAACTACAATACGGGTTTCTTTATCCATCGTTGCATACATACTTCCTGATGCGTCAAGTAAAAATAAAATTCTAGTTTTTACTTTTTCCTGTGCATGAAGTTGTGAGGAGAAGAATAAAATAATTAAAAATATTTTTACCACAGAGCGTACAAAGAAAAAAGAGAAACACTGTAAACTTTTGTGTGCTCTTTGTGAAACTTTTGTACTCAGTGTGTGAAACATTTTATGTGTCAACTTTTTTCTTAATTAATAATCAACCAAGGTTGAAGGTAATTGTTGAAGTGCACTTTCAAGTTCAGCATCACTTGGTGAAATGCCATGCCATTTGTGTGACCCAACCATAAAGTCGATAGGAAATCCCATCTCTGTTTTCATAATAATAAAAATTGGTTTCCCTTTTCCTGTCATCGATTTTGCTTTTGCCATTGTATCAACAATACTTTGCAAATCATTCCCATTCATGTTCAAAATTTCCCAACCAAACGCTCTCACTTTTGCCTCAATATTTTTTCCGTCAATTCCGGCAACATCGTTTGTTGAACCGTCAATTTGCTGACCGTTGCTATCAATTGTTACAATTAAATTATCAATTTTATGATGTGCTGCAAACATCAACGCTTCCCAGTTTTGACCTTCTTCAATTTCACCATCACCCATTAAGGCGTATACAATTTTATCATCATTATTTAATTTTTTTGTAAGCGCAGCACCTGCCGCAACTGATAATCCTTGTCCAAGAGAACCTGATGCAATTCGCACACCCGGAAGATGTTCGGCAGTTGTTGGATGACCTTGTAAGCGAGTATTTAATTTTCGGAAAGTTTTTAATTCATCCACAGGAAAGTATCCTGATCGGGCAAGAACACTATAAAAAACCGGAGAAATATGTCCATTCGATAAAAAGAAAACATCCTCTCCTACACCATCCATTTTAAAACTTCTGTCGTGATGCATTACCTCAAAATATAATGCAGTTAAAAAATCGGCACAACCTAATGAACCACCAGGATGACCGGATTTACAACCGTGAACCATTCTTAAAGTATCTCTGCGAATTTGTGAAGCAAGTTGTGTTAACTCTTGAATATTTGCCATGATGAAAATTAATTACAATAAAACTATAAGGCTCAAATGTAAAAATTACGGGAAATTTATATGACTTTTGTTTCCCACATTTTCAGGATAAAAACCCGACACATGAAGAAAACGATTGAAATCTCTTTACTCCCCGAGCAATGCGTAGATGAAAATATTGCCGCAACTTATATTTCACGAAATATCGGCTCTACTGAAATATCTGGAATAAAAATATTACGTAAATCGCTTGACGCAAGAAGAAAACCTATCAGATATAATTTACAAGTTGACGTATATTTTAACGAAACCCCACCAAAAGATCATTTCGATTTTGACTTTAAGGATGTGCGCAATTCTCCTCATGCTGTAATTATTGGTGCCGGTCCTGCTGGATTATTTGCAGCGTTAAAATTGCTTGAACAAGGAATAAAACCCATCATTTTTGAAAGAGGAAAAGATGTAAGAGAACGCAGAAGAGATCTTGCAAAAATTAATCGCGAGAATACTGTAAATCCTGAATCAAATTATTGCTTTGGGGAAGGTGGTGCAGGAACTTTTAGTGATGGAAAGTTATATACCCGTTCCACAAAACGTGGTGATGTAAATCGTATTTTACGATTGCTGGTAAAACATGGTGCCGATGAAAAAATTTTATATGAAGCACATCCGCATATCGGAACAAATAAATTACCGCAAATCATTACAAACATTCGTGAAACAATTTTACAATATGGTGGCGAAGTACATTTCAATTCAAAACTTACCGATATTGGAATTGAAAACAATAAAATAAAATCGGTAGAGATCAACTCAATCAACAAACTTCAAACTTCAAAACTCATTCTCGCAACCGGCCATTCTGCGCGTGATATTTTTGAATTGCTCGACCGGAAAAATATTTTAATCGAAGCCAAACCATTTGCACTCGGAGTTCGAATTGAACATCCTCAAAGTTTAATTGATTCAATACAATATAAGTGCGATTCGCGTGGAGATTATTTACCTCCTGCTAGTTATTCGATGGTGAATCAATCATTGGGAAGAGGTGTGTTTTCATTTTGTATGTGCCCGGGTGGAATCATTGCTCCCGCAGCAACTGCGCCCGGAGAAATTGTAGTGAATGGATGGAGTCCATCAAAGCGAAACAACAAATTTGCGAACTCCGGTTTGGTGGTTACAATTGAACAAAAAGATTTCAAAATATTTGAAAAACATGGTGCGCTTGCCGCGATGAAATTTCAAAGCATGGTGGAACAAAATGCGTTTACTGTTTCAAAAAGTTTAGCTGCACCTTCGCAACGTGTGATGGATTTTTTAAATAAAAAAGTTTCTACAACATTGCCTGATTGTTCTTATCAACCCGGAATTATCTCTTCCTCTTTAGATGAAGTGTTACCTGATTTTATAGCAGCATCTTTGCGTGATGCGCTGAATGTTTTTGGGAAAAAGATGAAAGGTTATTTAACAAATGAAGCGGTGATGGTTGCCACCGAATCCCGCACTTCATCACCTGTTCGTATACCTCGTGATAAAGAAAATTTACAACATCCACAAATTATCGGACTCTATCCTTGCGGTGAAGGTGCAGGTTATGCGGGCGGTATTATCTCAGCGGCTATTGATGGGGAGCAATGTGCCTTGAAAATCGGAGTACTACTGATAAAGTAAATCCAATTAGTAAGGAATTTGTCATTTGGCTTCTAATTCTTCTGCTTAAAAAGTGGTTCGTCCCACATCCGTTAAACTTTTCCCAATCTTTAAAAGAACTACAAATCCATTTCTTTTTTTGTATTTTTGACAAGCAATAAAATGGTATGACAGAAGAACAGGTAATTTTAGTAAACGAAAATGATGAGCCAATTGGTTTGATGCCCAAACT
>CAIUEQ010000291.1 GCA_903898215.1 uncultured Bacteroidota bacterium
ACTGATCTAAAACTTCTTGTGTTTGATCGGTGCTGCCATCGTTTACAAACACAATTTCGAAAGAATAATTCAACTCTTTGAACAAGGTAGTAATGCGTTCGGCAATAATCGGAATGTTGGAACTCTCGTTATATGCGGGTATAACTATAGAAACTTTTTTAGTCATTCATTATCAATATTTGTAGTAGCTGTTACCGATTTTTTTTTCGAAAAATCAAATCGAAGTAACGCATTCCAAATGAATATTAAAATTAAAAAGCAAGGTAGCCCTTTTAATGAATATTGCCTGATATAATTATCGCGTATAAATCTTGGAAACAGATCTGAAGGAGACAAACTTGTAATGATCAAAGCAAATAGGATGAGCACAATTGGCGTTAGGGTATAAGGTTTAGGTTGCATCACAAACCATATTGAAACACCAATAAAGGCAATGATATATGTTGGCGATTCGGCACCCGAGCTAAATAATACGGTAAACAAAAGGATGGAAGCCAAAAATAACAATCGGAAAGCCAAATGTTTGTATTCCTTCATTCGCAAATAAATTAATCCAAAAATTAACATTCCTGCTAAAATAAAAGGAGAATTTGGAATGGATGGATCTCCTGAAATTCTTCTAACCATGCCCATCACCGAAATGTCTGTACTTCCGGAAAGTGATGTGTTGATCTGATTTTTTTCAACCAGAGCAACATACCAATCTTGATAAGATTGTAAAATGTATTCGGGCGAAAAAAAGATCATCGGGGCTATAAAAAATACTACTCCCCAAAATAATAATGAACCGATAAATTTTATTTTTTGTTTCGAAAAAAAGAAAAATGCCAAGCCTACAATACCATAAAGTTTTACAAATGTTCCAAGGATAATAAAAAATGCAGCCCAAAAATCTTTTTTGTTTTCGATGCACACAAAGGATAAAATAATGATTGCCGCAATACTTGGATTAAATTGAAAACTTAATATTGAAGTAAGTAATTCATGCGTGCTTAACCAAAGAATAATTATTTTTTGATTCTCGGTAACCGGCAATTTTGTAATTGCCCAGAATAAAAAAAGGGTGTTTGCCAATTGCCATAGTAGCATTCCCATCCAATCAGGCATCATTGCAAAAGGTGCAATTAATAAACTAAAAAACGGTCCGTAATGATTTACATCAAAATATTCGGGAGCAGGTAAATATAAGTTTACATGGTTTAATGCATGAACAAAAGTGTATTTAAAGATGAGGTAATTATTATAACTGTTGATGAAAATTTGTTTACCGGCCGTCAAAAAAGAGAGGGCGATCCAAACAAAAAGGACAAAATGCTTTTTCAGCAAATGCTGTTTTGTTTTATTCCATAAATCGCTCTCAAATACTTTACTGACTGACATATAGTGAATGCAGGAGGGGTGTGGTTTGAAACAAATGTAGTACAATTAAAATTTCATTTTCAAATACTTTAACAACTAAAGTCAAAAAGATGCGCTAGTTTAATGAGTTTATTAATAGTGACATGTTTTTTTTCTTTTCTAATTATCTTCTACAAAAAAAATTGTTTATTTGAAATTGTATAAAATTAAAATCATGAAAAAAATTTCATTAATAGGAGTGTTAGTTTTATTGAGCTCAGTTTCTTTTGCTCAATTTGGTTTTGTTAAAAAAGCGGAAATCGAAAAATTTAAAGATACCAGATTGGTTGTTGTGTTATCTGCCGATAGTTCTTACAACGCTTCTGTTAAATCTGCAGTAGAAAGATACTGGAGTTTTACGGGAGCAATTTTTGCTTACGATACAGCCTTAAAGCAATACAATAAACCTGAATTTTCTTTCTTGGTTTTTAGCAAAGGAAAGGCTGCAAAAATCAAAGCTAAATTGTGTTCGAGTGAAGAAGATTTTACAGGTTTGCAAGTGTTAAGAAAATTTAGAAGAAGAGCTACAAATGAAGATATTATAGCAAGAGCTTTTTGTAGCAATAGAATTGATACATTTAATTGGGAGACCGAAATGATACGTGGTATACAAATGCTTAATAATTATTTTAATTACGCTATCGAAGCAAAAGGGGAATTAACACCATCAAATTATCCTTCAGATAAAAGCATGATGACAGCAAGAAAATTACTGATACCTGATAAGTTTTTAGAAATTAAAGGTAAGGTTGATGCACCTACAATGCTTGATGGTGAAGTGGAAGAAGTTTCGAGAGAAGATATTGAAAAGGCCATTAAAAGTCAGGATCCGGCAACGATGTATTTCTTTTTCTCTTTCGATGAGAAGTATTGCAATAAGATGGTTCTTACCTCTGAAAAAAGTGAGTTGATGTATTACGAAACTGATTCACCTGATAAATGCGGTTGCGGTGCCAAGGATTTGAAATCGATGAAATTAGCAAAAGATAAGGCCAATAAATAAAACTTA
>CAIUEQ010000292.1 GCA_903898215.1 uncultured Bacteroidota bacterium
ACAAACTCCGAAATAACAACCTGACCATACAATGAAAAATGATGAGCAAAATTGTATTTAAAATCAGTTCCCAAAATTGCTTTATCAGGACTGTTTAATCCGTTTTCGATTGGCTTAAAAAAAATAATTGGATTTAAATACTGAGGATCAAAACCGCTATTTGCATAACCGCTATCTCTTTGAAAAATTACAGTTTGAAATAGTCCTAAATTAAAATTCTTAGTAACATTAATTGAGGCATGCGTTGTGGCGTAATAATGTCTTTGTGGTAAAGTAGATTCATTAGGAGTAGTGTAATCTAATATCTGCCCAAAAATATTGGTATAATTTATTTTCCAAATCCTGGTATTGATGCGCATAAATAAATGATCGACCGAAAAATCCGACATATAAAAAGACCGATACCCATTTCCGATAAAATTCTTTCCATGTCCAAATTGAACATCAATATATTTACTCATCTGAAAAGAAACATAACCTGATGCCAGTTCATAATTGAATGTCTTTCCATTTGTAGTTTTTAAAAAACCTGCCCCCGGAATGATACTGTCCTTTTGATACAAATCTCTCACCCAACTATTGGTTTGATTGATTTCATCACTTATCTGAGTATAAAAACTTACAACACCTTTTATCGAACCTCTGATTTCAACACCTCTGTTATTTAATGAAACAGCTTCTTTTAAACGGGAGTCATACCCATACTCTAAATAAGCAACCGGATTTATCAGAATATTAAAATCTTTAGTTGTGTGAACGGTAAATGCAGCTTTATGTTGATAGATGTAATTATTGAATAAAGGATGACTGCTTTTTGTGTTTTCACTGTTACTAAATTCAAAATTATCATTCTGTAAATAATCCAAATTAAAATAATCTTGCTTACTTAAGTGCGTATTTATAACATCAAAACTATCAACATAACTTGCAATTGAAGAACGTTTATAGGATTTGGTAGCTGTATTAAATTCTTGAGGATCGGCTAATTTACCTGACAAAATTTCGAGTCTGTCAATGATATGAATACTGCTTGAACCCAAGGGCACGTATGTACTCTGGGCATATGAAAATTTAAATGCCGCTAAAAAAATCAACACAGAATAAAAAAGTTTTTTGATAAATAGCATGATACAAAAGTGCATGTTTCTTCTCTTTATTCAAACAACCATAATTTTTGAATTTTACCCAAAATTTTAGGTGTCTACAATACAAGATTAAAAATTGATTTGTCATAATTATTTAGAAAAATTTAAGAAACATCTTGCTTAAGTTTGAAACATCATTCATGTTAAATCTCATAATGGGTAAAATACAATTCATAAATAACAAACTCGGTATCCAATTCAAAGGTGTTTTGGTTGGGCTGCTGTTGTTTTTTGGTTCTACCTTATTTAATCAGGCAAAAGCCGATCATATTACTGGGAATGATTTAACTTATTCTTGCACAAGCACACCCGGCATTTGGCATATTACATTTATTTTCTATCGTGCATGTACAGGTATTCCTATTTGCTCGGGAGGTTGTGGCGCATCTTGTAGTTTTTCGGTAAACTGGGGGGCATCTGATGCTGGTTGCTCGGCTTACCGCGGCTCAATTACCTTGAGCCTCACCGGTGTTAGAGATGTAAACCCAAACCCGCAATGTCCGAGTGCTAAAAGTATTTGTACAGATATGGGTTGCGTTACTGCAGGATCATACACTCCAGGTGTTGAAAGATATCAATTTGAAGGCAATCTTGATTTAAGATCTATGCCTTCTACGTGTTGCAATATTTTAGTTTCATGGTATTCCTGTTGTCGAAATACAGAGATCAACACCGGATCATCCTGGCAAGGTTATTATACCGATTGTACCATTAACAGATGTGCTGCGGCAAACAGTCCTTGTAATAGTTCTCCCGAACTTTCTAACGACCCCTTTGCAGTGATGTGCGGAGGACAATCTTTTGTATTTAACAATGGTGCCGTTGACCCGGATAATGATTCCTTGTCATATTCTTTTGTCCCATCCTTGCAAGCAGCAGGATCATCAGTTTCTTATGTTACTCCATATTCCTATGATGCTCCTATGCCCTATTACCCTCCTAAAACAGGACCTTTCCCATTAGGAATAAGATGTGACCCAAATACAGGAGATATCATGTTTACCCCGGCTTATGGTGCCGGAGGTCAGTTTTGTGGAGTAATGGCTGTAGAAATAAAACAATGGCGACCGATAAATGGAGTAGTTACTTGTGTTGGTATTACCCGAAGGGATATTCAAATGTGGCTGATAACTTGTCCGCCAAACAGCCCTCCGCATCTCATGACAAATCCATCTAATGGATTACTTCCAAAATTATCCTGGTCGGTTTGTGCAGGGGATCAACTGTGTTTTTATGTGATTGGAAAAGATACTGATTTTCTTCCAAGTAATACCCCACCAATTTCTGATACAACTTATTTGAGTTG
>CAIUEQ010000293.1 GCA_903898215.1 uncultured Bacteroidota bacterium
ACATTTCCAGTTTCGATTCCTCTCTAAGTTCGGAATGACAATCCATATGAGTTATTAGGGCGCGCTCCACGCACCTTCTTCCCAATATATAAATTCCATTCCGATCGAAGAGAGGAATCTTCCAATATAGATTCCTCGCTTTGGGAACTGACTTTAATTTTTATTAGGCAGGTAAGAATATTTTTTTCCTAACTCCAATTGATTTTGTAAAAAATTATTTGGGTATTCAACTTTTACATCAGTGATTTTATCACCACTCATTACAGGAACCAAGCGTGGTTGAATAAATCCTTTGTATGGCGCAACATTTAATTTGTTAAATCTTTCTTTTACTTCTTTCAATAGATCTTGGTCAACTTTTACTGCATATCCTTCAACCAATTTTGTTGCAGAAGCATAATCGCCTTCAGATTTGATGCGTTGAATTTCTTTTAACAACTGACCAAAAAGTTCACGCAATTTTTCATAGTTATTTATTTTAACATAAGTTTTTCCATCACGTTTGATGAATTCTATCACGTTATCTTTTTTACCCATTTCGTAAGCCCATTTTGCATTTAACTGACGGTTGCGCATGTGAGCTTCTTCCAAGTTTTCGCCAATTTGTAAACGTGTTAATTGAGTAATCAAACCATTCATGATATAACCGTCAAATTCAGCTTTACCAACTTCCAATGATGGCATCACGCCCATTTCAACCAACTTAGGATCGAGGATATAATACAAGGCAACTAAATCCGCACGAGCTTCTTCTAAAGTGCTTGCATAATTTTTTAATGTTTGATCAGGATCACCTACACCTTTATTAATTTGTCCTGAAGCATGACCAATTACTTCGTGCATATCGGTATGCAAATCACCGGCAAGGGCAGCATGTTCTTTAGCTCTTGCAATTTGTGCTTCGCTAACGGCAAACTCTTTTAACATCGGACTTTTTGCACTTACGATATTATAGGAGTGAACAATATTTCCAAGAGAAACAGATTTACTTCCGTGTTTTTGACGAACCCAATTTGAGTTTGGAAGATTGATTCCAATTGGTGTTGATTGTGCACTTGCACCTGCTTCCTGAATTACGGTAATCACTTTTGCGGTGATGCCTTTTACTTCTTTCTTTTTATGTTCGGCAGCAATTGGTGAATGATCTTCGAACCACTGAGCTTCATCTGCAATTTTCTTGATCATTTTTGTAGCTTCCATATCTTTAATTGAAACAACCGATTCATAAGTAGCACGTTTGCCAATGGCATCATCATACACTTCGATAAATCCGTTCACTACATCTGTTCTCGAATCTACATCAGCAACCCAAGCAATATTATACTCATCCCATTTTTTTAAATCACCGGTTTTATAATACTCGATTAATAATTGTAATGATTTTTTCTGCTTATCATTCTCGGCAAGAGGAACAGCTTTTTCTAACCAATAAACAATTTTTTCGATAGCGTTCGAATACATGCCACCAACTTTCCATGTCTTCTCAACTATCTGATTATTTTCTTTCACCAACTTCGAATTTAATCCCCAAGCAATTGGTTCTGCTTCTTCGTTTTTTGCACGAGATGCATAATAATCTTCCACTTCTTTTTGAGTTACACCTTCATAAAAATTATTTGCCGAAGCCACAACATTATCAATGCCCGAAGCAAGGTCAACTTTTTTAGCATTTGCTTTTGCATCAAAAATCATTGGTTTGATCATCGTTAAAAAAACATCTATCGATTCGCCATCAAGAGGAAGTTTTGTAGCATCAGAATTTTTTACCAGTTCAGTAAAATATTCGAAGCCGCACTCAGGCACAAATTTGAGATTTGAGTAATGATGATGAACACCATTTGAAAAGAAAAATCGTTTGGCATATATTTCAAAACTCTTCCAATGCAGAGTTGTTTTGTCAACTTTTTTATTTGTTTCAAAAATTGCTTCGAGTGTTCTGCGAATGGTTAAATTGTTTTTGTTATTTTGATCGTAAATAATATCTCTGCCGGCATTTGCAGCTTCAAATAAATAATAAGAAAGTTTTTTTTGCTGAAGAGTTAATTCGTTAAAACCCGGAATTTGATATCTTAAAACTTGCAAATCGCCAAATCGATCGCATTCAACTTCAAAAGTTTTTACAGGCTTTTTTTCTGTTTTTGTTTTAGGGTCATCCTTGAAACCATAAATTATTGTACTTGCTCCTATTGCCGTTAGCATCATGATGTTTTTGATTTTCATAAAATATTTTTTTTGATTACAAGCAAAGCAAAGGCAAAATCATTGTAATTCAAAATTTCACCTTCCGACTGACTTCGTGAGCCACCATTTTCACTGAAGTGTTTTTATCAAATTTAAAATTATACAGAAATAAAAATATGTTTGCTTAGTGAAGATAGAAAACCTAAAGCCATTCCTCGACAGTAAATTTAGATTATATAATCAGCATTCATTTATTGAAAATGATCCTATATGTATTCCACATTTATTTTCTAAGAAACAGGATATTGAGATCATGGGTTTTTTTGCAGCTATTTTTGCTTGGGGACAACGTATAACCATCATTAATAAATGTAAAGATTTAATTGAAAGAATGGATAAATCGCCTCACGATTTTGTTTTACATCATTCAACTAAAGATTTAAAAAGGTTACTCAATTTTAAGCATCGAACATTTAATGATACCGACCTATTATATTTTATTTCATTTTTCAAATATTGGTATTCAAAAAATGATTCATTAGAAGATGCTTTTTTAATGAACATGAAATCAAATTCAGTAACAATTGAAACTGGATTGAATGGTTTTAAAGAGCTTTTTTTTTCGTTGAATGATGTGCCACAAAGAACTCTTAAACATGTTTCGTCACCAAATCAAAATTCCGCGTGTAAACGTATCAATATGTATTTGCGTTGGATGGTAAGGTGTGATAATAATGGTGTGGATTTTGGTTTATGGAAGAAAATAAAACCTTCGCAATTATTTATTCCCCTAGATGTTCATGTGCAAAGAGTTGCTCTAAAATTAAATCTGCTTGAACGTGAAAAGAGTGATTGGAAAGCAGTAATCGAGCTTACAAAAAATCTAAGAAAATTTGATTCAAACGACCCCGTTAAATACGACTTCGCTTTATTTGGTTTGGGAATAGAAGAAAAGTTTTAGTTTAGGTCTTTCATTATTTCGCGTGCTTTGCTTGCCACGTGGAACAGAAATAAAATCGGCCATATCAAAGCAGATTTATTATCGTAATTGATCAAAATAATACTGCTAATGATGCCAATATTAAAAGAAGCAACAACAATATATATTACCTGGAATTTAATATCACGTGTTTTGATAAAGGAGAGAATTCCAAAAATTAAAAGTAACAACACAGAAATAATTGCAGTTGTATAACCAATGTTCATATTTGTAAAAATTATTTTTCGAATTTATGCATTACAAAGTTTCAATATCAAATCCTTCTCAACATTTTATTAAATTAAGTTGGACAATAGATTTTATTCATCAAGATATCCTTCATATTCAGTTGCCATCATGGCGACCCGGAAGATATGAATTGCAGAATTATGCAAAAAATATTAGAGCTTTTTGTGTGTTTGAGGAAAATGGAAAGGAAATTCAGTTTAAAAAAATCACAAAAGATTGTTGGGAGCTTGATACTAAAAATGTAAATAAACTTATAGTTTCTTACGAATATTACGCAAATCAATATGATGCAGGGGCAAGTTTTGTAGATGAAAATCAATTATACATTAATCCTGTAAACTGTATGATGTATGTTGTTGGAAGGATGGATGAGGCTTATGAAGTAGAATTGGACATTCCTGATAATTATCAAATTGCTTGTCAGTTGCCAAATTCAGGAAAAATGCTTTATGCTAAAAACTTTGATGAATTAGCCGACAGTCCATTTATTGCAAGTGCAACTTTACAGCATTCAGAATTTGAAGTTGAGCAGGCTACTATTCATTTTTGGTTTCAGGGAAAACATCAAATAAATATCGAGCAATTAACATCCGACACTAAAAAATATATTGTCAAACAGATTGAAATTTTTGGCGACCTTCCATGTAAAGAGTTTCATTTTTTGTATCCTATTTTGGAAACACCTTTTAGGCATGGAGTTGAGCACGCTAATTCAACAGTGATAGCGATGGGAAAGAGTCAGGAGCAAACAGATGAAGATTTTTATCACGACCTCCTTGCAATAAGTTCTCATGAATTTTTTCACTTGTGGAATGTAAAACGTATTCGTCCCGTTGATATGTTTCCATACGATTTTACGAAAGAAAATTACTCCACACTTGGTTATGTTTACGAAGGAGTAACAACTTATTACGGAGACCTGATGTTGTTGAGAAGCAATACTTGGGATTGGGAACGCTATTGCAAAAGTTTTGAATCTGATTTAAAACGTCATGTAGAAAATCCTGGAAGATTTAACTATTCAGTTGCCGAATCCTCATTTGATACCTGGTTGGATGGTTATGTTCAAGGTGTTTTGGGGCGAAAAGTTTCTATTTATATGGAAGGAATGTTGGCGGCTTTCATTGCCGATGTGATGATCATTAAACATTCAAAATTAAAATTTTCATTGGATGATGTGATGAATGACCTCTACCAAAACTATTATAAACATGGAAAAGGGTATACCGAAAATGATTATAGATTGCTGCTTGAAAAATATTCGGGAATTTCATTCGAAAATTATTTTAAAGAGATTATATTCGGTAAAAATTATTTTGAAAAATACTTGATGGAAATGACTGGTTATTTGGGATGTAGGATAGTGTACCCAAGCTCAAAGTTACATAAAAACGAAGATTTTTCGATAGAACAAAATGAGATATTTAATAGGTGGACGAGACAATATAATTGAGATTTTAAAATATTTCATATTTTCGCAACATAACTAACCCCCAAAAATGCAAAAATTATATCAACAGTGTGAATTTTGTGACGCCCAGAGTGACTCCGTTTTCGGAAATTGTACTCCTGAGCAAATGGATAAAATTTCTGCCACCAAAACTTGTAGTCATTATAAAAAAGGACAGCACATATTTTATGTCGACAATATACCTCTTGGTGTTTATTGCATATGTAAAGGTATCGTGAAGCTTGTTAAAACTAATAATGACGGCAAAGAGCAAATTTTACGTTTTGCTCAGTCGGGTGAGTTTTTAGGCTATCGTGCTTTAATTGCTGATGAGCCTCTCGTTTCTACTGCAATTTGTATTGAAGATACCATAGCATGTTTTGTTCCAAGGAAAACTTTTTTGGAATTACTTGATGAGAACCCATCAGTTAGCAAACAAATGTTAAAATCACTATCGCATGATTTGGGTGTAGTGGAAGAACGCGTTCAAAGCATGGCTCAAAAAAGTGTAAGAGAACGTGTTGCCGAAACTTTATTATTTCTTCATGCAACATTCAAATCCGAAAGTAAGCAAGATGATGCAGTGATTTCGATTACTTTACCTCGTGAAGATATCGCGAATATTGTTGGAACAGCAACCGAAACAGTGATAAGATTATTGTCTGAATTTAGAGCTGCCAAACTGATTTCGTTTGAAGGCAAAAAAATCAAAATCCTTAACAAACAGGGATTGCAAAAAATTTCAAACGCATCTCTGTAAACAAATTTCTTTTTAAGAGACAATTTCTTTTCAAGAGAGAAATTGCCATTAAATTTATGATGGCAAATTGACTTAATTGTATCAAAAGTTTTCTCATTAAACATGTCTTTAACAAAGTGTCGTGCAATTGTTATCCGAACAATAAACTACTCTGAAAACAGTGTGGTCCTTAAATGTTTCACAAGCACTCACGGAATTCAATCTTATTTAGTAAATGGTGTAAGGTCACGAAAAGGGAGTATTAAACCTTCGCAATTGCAGCCTCTCACTTTACTCGAACTTGAATCAACTTATCAGCAAAATAAAAATCTGCAACGCATTAAAGAGTTAAAATGCACTCCACCATTACTCCATTTACATTATGATATTATCAAAAGCTCGATAGGCATTTTTATTGCCGAGGTGATGAATAAAGCGATAAGTGAAGAAGATCAGTTGGACGAACCATTGTTTGAGTTTTTATTTCATACCATACAAATTCTTGATATCGAACAAAAAAACACCTCCAACTTCCCGCTTTATTTTTTGTTACAACTTACCAGATATTTAGGTTTTTTCCCAAAAGGGATTTATTCAGAAAACACAAACGGTTTCGACATAAAAGAAGGTTGTTTTGAAAAGTATGATCAACGAAATCCTTTTCAGATTGAACCTTTATTAAGTGAGAAAATATCGGAACTCCTTCATTGCGATTTCGAACAATGTAAAAGTATTATTCTAACCAATCAGCAACGCACTATTTCACTTAATTTTATCATCGAATATTTCCAACAACATATTCATGGTTTTGGAGAGTTAAAATCAAACAAGGTGTTAAGCGAGGTTTTAAGCTGAGTAAATATGTTTATTGGCAAAAGTAACTTGCCAATAATCAAACCTTCATGCTCTTTCAAATGAATATTGTTATTCTCTATTGAGCAATAAGCAAGATTAAGTGCTGAAAATTGTAATGAGTGGAAAGTTAGTAGGAATGATGCTGTTTTTTTTAGTTCGGCTCAAATTATTTTTCAAAAACGTATCCTTATTTCTTTTGGCTTTCATTCAAAATTTAGTCATTTCAAAAAGGTTGGCTGTGATTAATTTTATTTTCCCTTTGGGTGCATTTCCAAAGTATTTATTAGTCATTTATTCAATAAAAATTATGAAAAAGCTTAGTCAACTTTTCGCGATTTTCTGTTTATCTATTAGCATAAACAGCAAAGCTCAAAATCTTCCAAATTCACAAACATTAAAACTTAATATTTTAAATATTGATGCACATGCATTTCCTAAAATATTAGTTTCATTTAAAGCTGAAAACAAGAGTGGAATTCCATTCTGGAATCTCGCAAAAAATAATTTGCAATTAATGGAAGATGGGAAGAGCTGCCAAGTCTCAAACATTAAACATACACATAGCAGTCAACCTATAAACGTAAGTATTGTTGTAGATCATTCAGGTTCGATGGATGAAGATCATTCGCAATTGTATGACAAAGACGGTAAGCCACTTTTTTCGATAGATAAGAATGATAATATGGTAGTTCCTGATGATTATGTTTCTCCAATCGAAAATGCAAAAAAATCGATCAAACATTTTACTTCAAGTTTCGATACCCGAAAAGATTTTATCAGCATCACAAGTTTTGGAACTAATGTAGATAAACCGCTCGCACTAACTCAAAATGAGAACCTGATTAATAATACAGTTGAGAAATTAAATGCTGATGGAAAAACTGCTTTATATGATGGTATGATAGAAGGGGTCAAACAACTTAAAAATGCTGAAGGGATTAAGGTACTAGTTGTATTAACAGATGGTGAGGATAATACTTCCACATCAAAATATACGGACGTGATTGACATGGCAGTAAAAGAAAAGATTCCGGTTTATATTGTTGGTTTGGGAGATGTAAATAAATCAACACTGAATGAAATTTCAGAAGCAACAAACGGACAATTTTTTTATACCCGCTCGTCTGTTACACTTCAATCTATTTATTCAATGATTAGCCAAAGAGTTCAGGCAGTTTATCAATTAGAATATGAAACTCCGAATATAACAATCAGTAAAAATGAAAGACTGTTAAAACTTTCTGCCTCGATCAATAATTATGCTATCCAACCTGATCAGGGAACTTATAAAATAAGCGAAAAGAAAGTTGCTACAGTTTCGGCAATTAATACTCCTAAGGATAATAACCAAGAAGTAATCACTAATGGTGTTCCTCAAAAAACTTTGGCAACAATTCAACAGTTACCAAAGCCTGAGATTTTGAAACAATCGATTTTTGAAAATGAGAAAGATATATTTTGGATTTTTGGGAACATCATTGTTGCAGGAGCAATAGCAGCATTTATTTTAGTTTATAAAAAACGCAAGCAAGAGAAAAATAATGAGGCATAAAAAATCCCCGAAACTCAAAAGTTTAACTAATGATTTTCGGGGATGATAATTTTATTTTCTTATTAGCTTAATCCAACAATTTCTCCATTCACAATATCAATATGCATTGCTTGAGGATCTTTAGGTAAACCTGGCATACGCATAATTTCACCGGCAACAGCAACAATAAATCCTGCACCACTATTGATTACCAAGTTTTCTATTTTTAATGTAAAGCCTTCTGCAACGCCAACTTTCGAAGCATCATCCGAAAATGAGTATTGTGTTTTTGCAATACATACCGGAAGTTTATCCAATCCTAAATCGTTAATCTTTTTAAGCATGGTACGAGCATTCTTACTAAGTGTAATGGCTTTTCCTCCGTATACTTTAGTAACAATTTTTGTAATTTTTTCTTCGATACTATCATTCAAATCATAAGTATGAACAAGTGGTTTTGAAGGTTTTGTTTCGATGATTTCTATTACTTTTTTAGCAAGCTCAATTGCACCATCTCCACCTTTTGAAAATCCATCGTTCAAAGCAAAATCAGCACCGTTTTCTTTACACCAATTTTCAATATATTTTAATTCATCATCAGCATCAAAACCAAAACGATTTAATCCAACAATCACACTCTGACCAAAGTTTTGCATGTTTTCGATATGGCGTTGAAGATTTTTCAACCCATTAATAATTCCATCCATGCTTGGTTGTTTGATAAGTTTTTCATCAACACCGCCATGCATTTTTAAAGATAAAGTTGTAACAACTAAAACTGTTGCTTTAGGAGTGATTCCTGCAGCACGGCATTTAATATTTAAAAACTTTTCACCACCAAGATCGCTTCCAAAACCTGCTTCAGTAACTACATAATCTCCCAATTGCATGGCTGTTTTAGTAGCAACTATCGAGTTACATCCATGAGCAATATTTGCAAACGGACCACCATGAATAATTGCTGCACCACCTTCAGTTGTTTGAACAAGATTTGGTTTGAAAGCATCTCTTAATAAAGTTACCAATGCGCCACTTACTCCAAGATCGCGCACATAAAATGGTTTGTTCTCGAAAGTATATCCCAATAAAATATTATTGATTCGTTCGCGTAGATCTTCAAAATCTTTTGCCAAACAAAATATCGCCATGATTTCTGAAGCGGGAGTAATATCAAAACCTGCTTCTTGTGGAATTCCATTTGTTGAACCATTTAAACCCGAAACGATATGTCTGAGAGAGCGGTCATTAACATCCAACACTCTTCTCCATAAAATTTGTTTTAAAGATTTTTGAGAACCTTTATTGAAGTATTGATAATTATCAACCAATGCCGAAAGCATATTATTTGCACATGTGATAGCATGAAAATCTCCTGTAAAATGAAGGTTGATATCTTCCATTGGCAATACTTGTGAATACCCGCCTCCTGCTGCTCCGCCTTTCATTCCAAAACATGGTCCGAGTGAAGGTTCGCGTAATGCAACGATAGCATTTTTACCAAGTTTGCATAATCCCAATCCTAACGAAACTGAAGTAGTGGTTTTACCAACACCTGCTTTATTTGGTGTGATGGCTGTTACTAAAATCAAGTTGCTTTTTGCAATTTTTGATTCTTCTAATTTTACATCAATTTTGGCTTTATACTTTCCGTAAAAATCAAATTGGTCTTCGTTAATTCCAATTTTTGCGGCAATGTTTTGAATAGGCTGAAGTTTAATTTCACGTGCGATCTCGATGTCTGTTTTCATTTTTTGTAAGTTGTTTTGTTATAGAATTATTTAATTTTTATTTTCTTTTGAATAGTTCGAAGCAAGTTCATTCATTGTAATAAATTCACCTTCGTTTTTCAGCAAATGTATTGTTTCTTCTAATCGTTTTAACATAGCCTCTCCACTGATTTTTGTCATGAATTTAGGAAGGCCGTAATTTGTAGTATCGATGAATTCCCATGGATGAAAGTATAAAGAAAGGCACCCGTCATGCTTTAAGGTTTTTAGCATCATTTTTTTTAGCCACCACATCGGAAAATTTTTAAAGCTTAACCAAAATAGCGGAATCCTGAAAATGGGAGTAACCGATGTTGGAATCTGCAAAAGTCCTTCTTCATAAAATGATGTTCTGGGTTTCTTCAGGTTATTATATCTACCGGGTATCCACGTTGGGTTAAGAGATGAGTTGTACGTATAGCCGGCTTTTAAAATTTCTAAATTACTCACCGGTGCAAGTCGAGGCATTCTAAAACCATTCACTTGCTTTCCTGTAATTTCTTCGAGGGCAAGTTTTGATGATAAAAGATCTTCATTTTTAAAAGAGGAATGATAAAAAGTATGTGAGGCAATTTCGTGCTGTTCACTTATTCTCTTTATTAATTTAGGTTCTGTTTGTGCATATGTTGCAGTAGTAAAAAAGGTGCAACGAATTTCATTGATATCGATGATCTCCATCACACTATTTAAACCTGTTGTGGAGGTACTGGTTTTTTCTTCAAACGACATTGAATGGCCGTATTCTTCCGGAGTATCAAATTCTTCTACATCAAAAGTTAAACAAATCATAAGTTATTGATGCTTGAATTTCTGATGATATAATTTGGTCGTTGCTTCGATTGCATAAAAAGTTTTCCAATATAAATTCCAATGATTCCTAAAATGATTAGTTGTAATCCTCCAAAAAAAACGATGGTCATAATTACTGATGCCCAACCGGCTACTTCCTGATTTCTCAAAAAGGCTTGGATAACATAAGGAATGTATAATAATGAAAGTAGAGAAAATGAAAACCCTAAATAAATAGCTGTGTATAACGGACGAATGCTAAACGATGTTAATCCTTGTAAGGCAAAGCGCAACATCTTTTTAAAAGTGTATTGACTTTCACCTGAAAATCTTTTTGCAGGTTCGTAAGGAATAGCAAATTGTTTAAATCCTAACCATTTTATTAGTCCTCTGATGAAAGGTTCATTTTCAGAAAGGTTGACAAAAATATTTACAACTTTCCTGTCGAGTAATCTAAAATCAGCACTTCCGGGATCAATTTGAATATCTGAAATACTGTTTATAATAGAATAAAAAAGATTGGATGTACTTCGTTTAAATTTTGAAAGATCTTTTGATTCCTGACGTAATGTATAAACTACTTCAAATCCTTCTTCCCATTTTTTCAAAAACTCGATGATTAATTCCGGAGGATGTTGCATATCGCAATCCATCGAAATTACACAATCGCCATTCGCCAAATCTAAGCCCGCTTTAA
>CAIUEQ010000294.1 GCA_903898215.1 uncultured Bacteroidota bacterium
ATGAATTCTTTTATTTTTTCTTTTTGGTATCGGTAGATTTCCATTCGGCAATTGCTTTTTCTACCTGTGATTTATAGAAAAAACCATCAGGTTTTTGATCTCCAATTTCTTTTGCTTTTACTGCTAAATCAAAGGCTTCTTTGGTCATTCCTTTTGCAAATAAAATTTGCGCTTTCATCCAGGTATTATACCATTGTTGAGATAAATATAAAGATTGATTAACATAACCTATAGCTTTTTCGTAATCTTTCTTTTCAAAATAAAAACGTGCTGCACTATTATAAATACTCCAAGTATTTCCTGTAGTTTTATCTATATTTTCGATTGCTTGTTTATCGGTTGCAAGAGTAACTTTAAATGATACATGAACTTTTTCCCATTCCATAGAAATTGTTGCTGCATCATCATTAAAATCTGTAATCATGTAAACTAATCTCTCACGATTGTTTATTGATGTTGGTGTAGATTTTATTCTCAACAAATCCATTTCTTGTTTGTATTCATCATTAGAAGCTGTTGCATTTTTATTGATAACAAGAGTCCATTCTGTTTTAGTTGGAATCATAAAAACCGAATAAGATCCTTTAGGAACAGCAGTTCCTTCAATTGTAACATCTTTACTAAAAGTGATTTTTGTAGCTGCATTTGCCCCTGCTCTCCATATTTTATCAAACGGAACAATATCTCCCCAAATATTTCTACCTTTCACTCCGGGACTACTATAATCAATAGTAATATCTGTTAAACCTACTGTTTGCATTACTGCAGCTTTCGGACTTGGTTGTGGTAAAACTAATTGTGCTGAAGCTGATGAAAGTTGAAATGCTGCAATTAATATGATTACAGTTTTGATGATTGTTTTTTTCATGGTTAGATTTTAGTTATGGTTTATTATTAATTTATAATTACTCATTATTAATTATAACGATGGCGTTCTTCCTCCGTCAACTGGAACATTTATCCCGGAAATGTAGGCTGCATATTCGCTTGCCAAAAATGCTGCAGCATAAGCTATTTCGTCAGGTTGAGCAAATCTTCCTAAAGGAATTTCACTTGTCATTTCTTTATTCACTTCTTCAATGCTATGATGTTGTTTTAATGCTTTGCCTTCAATAATTTGTTTTAAACGATCAGTTGCTGTAGCTCCAGGCAAAATATTATTTACGGTAATTCCATACTGACCTAATTCATTTGCCAGTGTCTTACTCCAATTACCAACTGCTCCTCTAATTGTATTGCTCACGCCTAATCCTTTCAATGGAACTTTTACAGATGTAGAAATGATATTTATTATTCGACCATATCCAGAAGCTCTCATACCGTCAACCAAAGCCTGAACTAAAATTTGATTGCACAATAAATGATTGGTAAACGCTGAAATATATTCGTGCAGTTCAGCATCAATGGCTAAACCAGCTGGAGGACCTCCTGTATTATTAACTAAAATATGATATACTTTGGGTTCGATGATCTTTGCATGTATTTTTTCCTTTAACTCTTCAGGTTTAGAAAAATCAGCTGCAATAAAATCATGTTTTTGCCCAAGTGAAGTATCAAGGTCGCGGATGATTCGCTCAAGCAATGAAGCATTTCTGGCAACAAGAGTAACGTTTGCACCAAGTTTAGCATAAAGCATTGCTATGGCATTACCAATTCCTCGTGTTGCTCCACAAACCATTGCGTTTTTTCCTTGTAAGTTTATTTCCATCATTTTTTATTTATTGAATACTTCCTCACAAATTATAAATTATTGAACAGCATTTCTAATTTTTCTTTCTTCAATACTTTCTGCCCTGTCTCTCCTTTTGCAATAATTCTATCTCCCACCCTTGCCTCAAAACTGCATAAAACAGAATTACCTTCAACTGCTTTTAAGGTTGCCTCAAATATGACCTCTGAATTTAATATAGCAGGTGAAAGATGTTCGATTTTCAGGAAAGTTCCAATTCCTTCTTCATCTTCTTCTTTCATTTCTAAAACAAATAATCTGCAAACCCATTCAGCATCTCTACCTAAAGCAAATGTTGCATAAACAGGATGCACTGCTCCCGAGTCAAATATTGCTGTATCATGTTCAACAACAATTTTTGTGAAGTGTTTTTTGTCTCCGGGTTTAAAAGTGTGGATCACGTTTAAAGATTAAAAATTAAAATTTGAATCGAAAATAATGGATTAAAAATCGTGACCCATTTTTTCTTTTTTGGTTTGCATATATTTTTCGTTGTGCTTATTTGAAGGCGTTTTTATCTGAACATTTTCAACGATCTCCAAGCCATACCCAATCAAACCTGCACGTTTAGTAGGATTGTTTGTCATTAACCGCATTTTTTGCACACCAATATCACGCAATAATTGAGCACCAACTCCATAATCGCGTTCATCCATTTTAAATCCAAGTTTAATATTTGCTTCCACTGTATCAAAACCTTGCTCTTGTAATTTATAGGCTTTCAATTTATTTATCAGTCCAATCCCTCTTCCTTCTTGATTAATATAAATGAGTGCTCCTTTTCCTTCATGCTCAATCATCTCCATTGCCTTTTGTAATTGGTCACCACAATCACATCTCATCGAATGAAAAATATCACCGGTTAAGCATGATGAATGTACACGCACTAAAACAGGTTCATCGGGATTCCAGCTTCCTTTCTTTAATACAAGATGCTCCTGACCTGTATCTTTTTGCTCGTATGCTATGAGTTCAAACTGACCGTATTTTGTAGGCATTTCAACAGAAATAATTCTACGAATTAGCGATTCATGAATTAATCTAAATTCAATTAAATCTTTGATAGTAATAAGTTTGAGATCAAACTTCTCAGCAACTTTTATCAAGTCAGGCAAACGAGCCATGCTTCCATCTTCGTTCAAAATTTCAACAATACAACCCGCAGGTTCAAATCCTGCAAGTTTTGCCAGATCAATTGCAGCCTCGGTGTGACCGGCTCTTCTGAGCACTCCATTGGTTTGGGCTTTTAACGGAAAAATATGTCCTGGTTTTCCAAGATCATCAGGTTTTGTTTCCGGATCTATTAACGCCTGAACAGTTTTTGAACGATCTTGAGCTGAGATTCCTGTTGTGCAACCTTTTCCTAAAAGATCAACCGAAACTGTAAATGGTGTTGCATGCAATGCGGTATTATCACCTACCATTAAGTCGAGACCTAATTCCAAACAGCGGTGTTCCGTAATTGGTGCACATATCAAACCTCGCCCGTGAGTTGCCATAAAGTTGATCACTTCAGGAGTAACATTTCTAGCGGCTGTTAAAAAATCACCTTCATTCTCACGATCCTCGTCATCCACAACAATTACCATTTTGCCTTCACGAATGGCGTCAATCGCTTCTTCTATTGTATTGAATTTATAACTCATTTATTTTCGTTTGTTATTTTCCTAATTTTTTCCAATCCTTCAACATCTTCTAAATCTTTATGTCTTGCAATATTTCGTTTCTCTTCTATTAATTGATTAATGTGTAAAAATGGCACATCAACATCGAGTATTTCAGCATGAAATGCCAATTTATAGCAATCATCAAATTTTTCTTGCTCAAAACTTTTTAAGCTTGTCATAATATCTAATTCAATACCAGAGGCAATAAAAATAGTAGACCATCCAGGAATAAATTGCATTGTTTCAATAGCTTCAAAATTTGATTGTTCACTTTTTTCCAATGCTTTCCTAAGCGCAATACGATTTTCATTTGTATCTTTTATCCAAATATCAATATCTGCTGTGAATCTTGAGTATCCATGAAAATTTGTAGCAAAACCTCCAACCATAATATATTTAACCTGAAATTGATTCAGGCATCTCCAAAAATTCAATACATCCTCATCATAAATATCCATTCTTAACAAATTAATTTGAATGTTTTATTTTAGCTCCTTTTATCATTTTGTTGATTTTCCTGAGTCGCATTAATTTTTTAAACCGCTCTGTATAGTCAGATTGAAGCCATATTCGAAGTTTGATTTCTTCAGCATTTTCAAATACTATTTTCGGATTTTCCATCATTCAAAAGTAATTATATTTTCTAATTCAAAAGATATTGAATCAATAAATACTCAGATTAAATTTTCAATAATTTATTTTTTTTTGTTCACTGTAAAACGCTAACAATCTTTCTATCACTTTTTTATTATCGTATTTCTCTTCTATCAACTTTCGAGCATTATTACCTAAATCAATTGCAAGTTGAGGATCAGAAACAATTTTAGAAATGGCGTTTGTAAACTCACTTGCGTTATTTGCTATTATCAAATGTTTTCCATTTTCAACTTCAATACCTTGAGCTCCTAAGCTTGTAGACACAATTGCTTTTCCCAAAGCCATGCCTTCTAATATTTTTATGCGTATGCCACTTCCAGCAAACAATGGAACAATCATGATCTGCTTACTTTGAATAAATTTGACAGCATCAGCTACTTCGCCTTCAATCACAAGATTTTTTTCATGAAGTTGTTTAAAAGATTCAGGCATTCCTCGGCCTGCGATATAAAATTTTAGAGTAACATATTTCTCAGAAATTGAATTCCAAACATTTTTAATAAACCAAAATATGGCTTGTTGATTTGGCATCCATTCCATCGAACCAATATGAAAAAGTGATGGCGTTTCTAAATTCGTATGATCGATTTTAAGACGTGAAATATCAATTCCTGTAGGTGATGAAAATATCGATTTTAAGCAACCCATCTTTCTAAAATCAACTGCATCATTTTCGGTTACTGTTGTAATAGCATCAAATTTATTAAGTTGAGAAATCTCAAATTTTTTAAGTCGTGTTGTCAGTAAATTCAGGTACCACTTCTTTACAATATTTTTCTCATTCACTGCAAGAGTTTCCCAAATCTTATACTCTACATTATGTTGTCGCAATACAAAAAGAGCATTACTATTACTAGCAACAACATCAATATATGGAGCCATGAACAAACTTTCAAAAACGATTACATCAAACTGTTTTTCCTGAAGTAAATTTGTCAGCAAATGTTTAAAATCATCAGAAATGAATCTTTGAATATTGTATGATTTTTTAGAAAATAAATTTAAAAAAGCGTCTAAAGGTTTTACCTTATTATCGATATAAGTCACTCTCCAATCTGCAAGTTTTTTTACTTCATCAGGCAGTTCATCCATCGAAACAAAATGTTTACTGGTATTTAAAGCTGCAACAGTAACTTCACATCCTGCATCATGATATCCTTTGATATAATTGAAATATCCCAATGCACCTCCATCTTTTAACGGCCATGGAACACGATTTACTATTTGTAAAATCTTCATTACGCTGATTTATTTTTATTGCGCCAACGTGTAAAGCTGTGAACAAGTTTTACCCATGCACTTTTATCAAATAATCCAGAGTCGTTTGCAGCTTGATAAGTTAAAAACAGACCTATCGGAATTAATACAAAAATCGCCATCCACATTCCCGATGCAGGAGTTGCAGATTCTGTTCTAGCCATTTTTTCTCCGGTAATTGTGAGAATATGAAATAAAATATACAATACTACTGAAACCACAACAGGCATTCCAAATCCTCCTTTACGAATGATGGTTCCAAAGGGTGCTCCAATAAAAAACATCACAAAACAGGCTACAGATAAAGTAAACTTACGATGCCATTCAATGTCATGCCTCACGGTTAATTTTTCTGTTTCTGTCCTATCATTTAGAGAATATTCTACATAACCTTTTGCCGAACGTGCTTCGTTTAAAGCATTATTTAAAATAACATCCTGCTGAATAGTATCAACATTTTTTATCAAATCATATCTTGCAAATTTGATGGGTATAATTTTAAATTTTTTATATAGTGAATCGTTAATATGAAAATATTGATCGAAATTCCTTTTTAGGTTTACACCTTTAAGAACAATACTACTATTAAGAGAATCAATGGCATGATGCAACTGCACAACATTTAACATTTGATAATTGTCTTTAAACAAACTCTCATCTGTTCTATTCAATTTAAAATCATACATATCAAAAACAATCTTCTCTTCATTAAACGTAAGGGTACTATGAGGAAAATTTCTTTCATAGCCCATCTGCCTGTCCATTTCTTCATACCTCGAACCATTATATAATGTTAAGAACATATAACGTTTATCGTCACTCATCGTAATTTTTCCTCGCTCTGCAACTATTACTGTTGCATGAACAGCACCATCTCTTCTGTCGTAAATAATTATATCAGATAGCTCTTCCGTTTTTTTATTTTTCTTACCAACTCGGAGGGTAATACCTTCAATGCCATTATAAAAAACACCATCGCTGATCATCAGTGTTGGCTTTTGTTGTTTGATATCATAAAGCAAAGCACTCTTTTTTAAATTCGCTTTTGGAATAAGGATATTAGAAGTAAAAAAAGCAAAAAAGGAAAGCCCTATCATCACAAAAACCATAGGCTGAAATATTTTCCAAATAGAAACACCTGCTGCTTTTGCTGCTACCAATTCATAAGTTTCGCCTAGATTTCCAAAGGTCATAATTGACGAAAGCAATATGGATAAAGGCAATGCAAGCGGAATAATACTTGCCGAAAAGAAGAACATCAATTTTAAAATAACAAACCAGCTTAGTCCTTTGCCGGCTAAATCGTCAATATATAACCACAAAAACTGCATCAACAAAATAAACATCACCACAAAAAATGTGGGAAGAAACGAGTTGAAAAAAGATTTTGCAATAAGGGTATTTAACTTTTTCAAAAGATGATATTTGCTAAAAAATTATACGGTGCGAAAATCTACAATAAAACTGACAAAAAAAGAATTTGATTTTATTAATTCAAAAGAATATCCAATTAGCAAACGTGCTGTTATTCAAAAAATATGCCTTCAATTTGACGAATTGGGACCAGCTTTGCTAGAAAACCTGATTCCAATAAACCCTAAAGCAGCTGCTGAATTACAAAACTCCTCCTTTAAAACTACGCGTGGAGAAAACTACCAATCCTTGCCTTACGTGGTATTAGACTATCCAAAAATTAAGCAAAAAGATTTCACCATTTTATGTCGTACTATGTTTTGGTGGGGAAAATATGTGTCGCTAAACGTGTTCTTAAAAGCTGATGAATTTGATATAAAGAAAACTGCAAATGCATTAATGCAAACCTCAATGAAAAAAATAAAATTGTATGACGGAAAAGATATCTGGCAGCAAAACTTAAACGACAAACATTTTATCAAACTCAGCAATTTAAATGAAGAAGAGCTTTATTCCATCCTGAAAAAACAGTTGTATTTGAAGTTGAGCCTAAAAGTACGTTTCGATAAATTGGATAAATTAAATGATCGTGCTGTTAATTTTTACAGTACAATTTTATCGATTTTATGATGCTACAACATTTACAATTTTTCCTTTTACGAAAATTATTTTCTTAGGTTGTTTTCCTTCCAGCCATTTCAAAACAATCTCATCATTCATTACCAATTGCTCCACTTCTGATTGTGGCATATCCATCCCCATCTCAATATTGGTGCGATGTTTACCGTTAATGGATATTGGATAACTAAACGAATCCTCAATTAAAAATTCAGGATTGAAATGTGGAAAGGTTGCATTAATGATACTTGTTTTATTTCCGATTGTATTCCACAATTCTTCTGCAATATGAGGAGCATATGGAGAAAGACAAACTAGATAATCTGTCAATATTTTTTTCTTATTACATTTTAAATCTGTCAACTCATTAACACAGATCATAAATGCGGGAATAGAAGTGTTGAATGAAAAATTTTCAATGTCCTCTCCTACTTTTTTGATAAGTTTATGAATAGATTTCAATTCTTTTTTAGAAGGTTCATCCTCACTTACAATTAAATTTCCTTCAACATCATAAA
>CAIUEQ010000295.1 GCA_903898215.1 uncultured Bacteroidota bacterium
AAAAATGATCGCATCTTGCTTAAAGAAGTATGTAAGTTGTTAAATATTTCGAGGTGGAGGGCGCAAAAAATGTTGGTGAACTTAGTGAGTACAGGGATTCTTCGTTCGCATACCACCGAAAAAACAGAGTTTTATACTTTAAGTTAATTTTTCCAACTTCAAATTTCCTTCTTCCAACTTCTAAAATTACATTCGCACATTGAAATGTGATGCATTTCATTTCTTCATAAAATAATAAAATCAACATGAAAGTAGGTGTAGTAATTTTTCCTGGATCCAATTGCGATAAAGATGCAGTGTATGCATTTAAAAATATTTATGGTTGCGAAACTGTTGAGTTGTTTCACAAAGACCACGACCTTCAGGGTTGCGATCTCATATTTCTTCCAGGAGGATTTTCTTTTGGTGATTACTTGAGAAGTGGCGCTATTGCTCGCTTCTCTCCCATCATGCAAAACGTTATCGAGTTTGCAAACAAAGGCGGAAAAGTTTTTGGCGTTTGTAACGGATTTCAAATTTTGTGTGAATCGCATTTACTTCCCGGAGCTTTATTGCATAATGATCATCAGAAATTTAATTGCAAAAATGTGTACATCAAAGCGCAAACAAATCATTCGTTGATCACTTCAAAAATTGATCTGAACAAAGCATTAAAAATTCCAGTAGCTCATGGCGAAGGAAAGTTTTATTGCGATGATGCTACTTTAAAAACTCTTACCGATAACGATCAAATATTATTTCGCTATTGCGATGAGAATGGAAACATCACACCCGAATCAAATCCAAATGGTTCACTTCAAAATATTGCAGGTATCTGTAATGAAAAAAGAAATGTTTTTGGT
Organism: uncultured Bacteroidota bacterium; assembly: GCA_903898215.1. Lineage (GTDB taxonomy): Bacteria > Bacteroidota > Bacteroidia > UKL13-3 > UKL13-3 > CAIUEQ01. The sequence continues at coordinate 843 of CAIUEQ010000295.1, forward strand.
ATGATGCCTCATCCTGAACGTGCTGTTGATGCTGATATTTACAATACAGACGGACGAATGTTGTTTGAAAGTTTATTAGATCGCGTATTACAATCTTAATACATTTTACTCCTTAGCAAATAAGTATATTTGCCCCCGATTATGACAGAAAGAAGAGTTCGAGTTAGATTTGCTCCAAGCCCAACAGGAGCACTACATATTGGCGGTGTTCGCACAGCATTGTATAATTATTTGTTCGCCAAAAAAAATGGTGGCGACTTTTTACTTCGCATCGAAGATACTGACCAAGGTCGTTTTGTTCCCGGTGCCGAAGAATATATTATTGAATCATTAAAATGGTTAGGCATTATTGCCGATGAAGGTATTGGTTTTGGTGATGGCCCTTATGCACCATACCGCCAAAGCGAACGCAAACCAATTTATCGCGAATATGTAATGCGTTTAATTGATGAAGGAAATGCTTATTACGCATTTGATACTCCCGAAGAATTGGACGCCATGCGTGAAAGATTAAAGGCTTCAAATGTTGATGCAAAGTACGATGCCATCACACGCTCAACAATGAAAAACTCAATCACCCTTGCCGAAGATGAAGTAAAACGATTGTTGGATAGTGGTGCTCATTATGTTATCCGTTTAAAATTACCTCGCAAAGAAGAAGTGAAATTGTTTGATGAAATACGTGGCTGGGTAAGTGTAAATACTTCGCAAATGGATGATAAGGTTTTATTTAAAAGTGATGGAATGCCAACTTATCATTTAGCCAATGTTGTTGATGATTATTTGATGAAAATCACACATGTGATTCGCGGTGAAGAATGGTTGCCATCTGCACCTTTACATGTTTTGTTATATCGTTATTTAGGATGGGAAGATGTGATGCCCAAATTTGCGCATTTGCCTCTTTTGTTAAAGCCGGAAGGAAATGGAAAATTAAGCAAGCGTGATGGCGACAGATTGGGATTTCCAGTTTTCCCAATACAATGGCAAGATCCAACAACAAATGAAATTTCGAGCGGATACCGTGAAGCTGGATATTTACCGGAAGCTGTTGTAAATCTTTTGGCATTTTTAGGATGGAATCCGGGAACAAGCCAAGAAATATTTTCGATGCAACAATTAGTTGATGCTTTTACCATTGATCGTGTAAGCAAGCATGGCGCTAAGTTCGACCAGAATAAAGCGAAGTGGTTTAACCAACAATATGTTCGTCATACCAGTGATAATATTTTAGCTGTTGAGTTGAAAAAAGATGTTGAAAAAAACGGTCTGACTTTCAGTGATGCCTATATCGAAAAAGCTACTTCTCTTATCAAAGAAAAAATAAGTTTTGTAAAAGAATTATGGTCGATGGGAAATTATTTTTTTATCAACCCATCTCAATATGATGAAGCCGTAATTACAAAACGATGGAATGAAAAATCACCTGCCGTTTTAAATAGTTTGATTGAAAATTTATCATCGCTTTCCGAATTCACTTCTGCAAATATTGAGGAGCAATACAATCTTGCATTAACAAAAAATGAAGTTGCAGGAAAAGATTTTCTTCAGCTGTTGAGAGTTTGTTTATCAGGCGTTGCAGGCGGACCACCAATTTTTGAAATGTGCGAATTATTCGGTAAAGAAAATACCATTTTGCGTTTACAAAATGCATTAAATACCATCAAAAAATGAAAAACTTATTTTGGGTACTGTCAACTTTTTTTCTGATTGCCGCTTCATCATGCAGCATGGCAAAATTGGATAAATATCCTGGTGCAAAATTAGATTCTATTCCTTCAGAATTTCGTGGACATTTTTATTTTAAACTTGGAAAGAACTCCAAAGACCCTAAAGATTCGGTTTACATTGTTATTACAAAACATGGTTGGAAGCAACATGAAAACAAAAGAACTGATGAATACAAATTATCTAATGATGTAGTTTTCTCGAAGGTTGGAAAATATTTTGTGATGTCGAATAAAGATGAGAACACAAAATCATATTGGAATTCATGGATCATTTTACAGAAAAAAAATAAATTCGAAATTTATCCTGTGGTTTCAATTAATCAACCTACTAACGACAATCTTTCAAAATATTTAATACGTAAAATTGAAGTTGTTGGAAAAGATTCTATTTCGTTTTATGAAATGAATGATGAAGCTTTTGTGAAATATTTTGAGAAGGAAATTAAAGGAAGTAAGACATTTGAAATTGTTCGCATAAACAAATAAAAAAATGAACAGACCGATAAGAGTTTTGGTTGCAAAAGTTGGTTTAGACGGTCACGACCGTGGCGCAAAAGTTATCGCAACAGCATTGCGTGATGCCGGCATGGAAGTTATTTATACAGGCCTTCGTCAAACTCCCGAAATGGTTGTACAGGCTGCTTCTCAGGAAGATGTTGATGTGATTGGTGTAAGCATTTTATCTGGTGCACACAATACTGTTTTCCCAAAATTGTTGGCACTGATGAAACAAGAAAATATAAATGATGTGTTATTAACAGGAGGAGGAATTATTCCCGATGACGACATGAAAAAATTAAATGAAATGGGCGTAGGAAAACTTTTTGCTCCAGGAGCAAAAACTCACGAAATTTCAGATTACATTAAAGATTGGGTGAAGAAAAACAGATCATAAAATTACTCAATCACCTTCTCAACTTTTTACTGATACAGAGACGTTGCATGCAACGTCTCTACAATCACATAACATACACCACGAATAATTATTCCAATTGCAAAACAGAAATTTTACAACCAATAATATTCATCATCCTTCCAATTTTGAGTATTGTTTAAAATGTATTGCTGGATATTATTTAGTGATTTCGCATCACGGATAATGTGATCATAAAATCGTGGTTGCCATTTAAATTCGGAATTTATATTATGAATATCTTTGCTGACAGCAGATTTATAGGAACGAATAATTGTGCCTAATGATGCTGCTTTAGGTGATATATTTTGAAAATATTGATTTTTATTTGCCGTTTGTAGAGACGTTGCATGCAACGTCTCTACGGATGACAATTCAATAATAATTTTTGTATCGATGCAAATAATTCCATGCAAATGATTTGGCATGACTACAAAATTATCTAAGGAAACATTTGGAAAATGATTTGGAATTTCAACCCAATATTTTTGTGCAACTATACCTGTATCATTTAAATGCATTTCATCATTTGTACAT
>CAIUEQ010000296.1 GCA_903898215.1 uncultured Bacteroidota bacterium
ACACCGGGATTATCAACATATGGTGGTTTTGGGGTTAAATATGCTATTTTGAAAGAAATTTCTGTTGCAGGACATTTGAGTTTTGGGGCACTGGTAGGGAATAATACTTCTGCATACAAGACCAATACACTCGATTACACTGATCACAATAATTTTAAATCTTTTACCAATAATTTTGTTCAATATACCCTTGAAGGACAATTAAATTTAGAACGTGTTTTAGGATTAAGACGGCATATGCATAAACTTAATCCTTTTTTAGTAGTGGGAGGTGGTATTGAAAGCTCTTCAACTACAAGAATAAGTGTTGGAGGATTAAATGATAAGAACTACGTTTATCCTTTTCAAACAATTTATATAGGGTTGAATTTTAAATATTATTTGAATCCCACACTTGATTTATCATTCGGATCAAATTATAATACAGCTCAAACATATTATAATGATGCAGTACCTTCCGATAAAACGTTAGACAGTTATTTGTTGAACTATATTGGTGTTTCATATAAAATTGGAGCCAGAAAAGATAGACAACATATTGAATGGAATAATGTTATCTTAAAAGATAGAATCTACATTCCTAATCTTGAAGAACATTTGGGACAACCAGTTGATCTTGCTGGAAACTATTTTATTTTCCATAAAGACAGTATAGCTAAACTTCAATCTCAAAATATTGAATTGCAAAACAAAACTGCTCAGTTAGAAACTAAATCAACGGAATTAGTTGCTAAGAATACTAGCCAGCAAAATCAAATCGATTCAATGCAAGCTCAGGTTAATGCAATTAAAGTTGCTCTTGATACATTGAAAACTCAGAAAAATACAGAAGCTCCTATTATAATAGATACTACTAAAATTGTTTCTTCAGACGAAAAGAAAATTATATCAAAACTACTTTCTGAGAATAAAGATTTGAGAATAAAAGATAAAAAACTTGAGTTAAATGCTGCAGAACAACAAAAGCAAATTGATAATATGCAGAATCAATTGAATCAGGTTAAAAAACAGTTGGATGCAAAACCGGAAATTAAATTAGTAACTCCTCCTGTTGAAACTCCTGCAAATAAAAATTTAGAGCCTGTTCCTGTGATAAAGGAAACTCCTAAAAAAGCTAAAGTTGAAACTCCTAAAACAGAAGCACCTTCAATTCCAAAAAATGATGGACTTAATAAAATTGATAACGTAACGGCACCAATTGCTACGTATAATGTCATAGCCGGAGCTTATGCCGGAGATAAATATGCAAATATTTATAGAGATAAATTAAGAGCAAAAGGTTACGAAGCTGCCGTTTTTAAAAGTGATATAAATTCAAGAATATATAGAGTTAGTGTTTTCTCAACTGATGATAAGCAAGCAGCTTTGAAGATGATGAGAAAAGTTAGAGCTGAAGTTGAGCCACAATCTTGGATTCATGTTTACCACCAGAAATAACAAAATTGAATTTTATAAAAGCCCCGTTATTCGGGGCTTTTTTTTTGTTTAAAAATTGTTCATTCCCTTTCTTATATCAATAGTATTTTGCTGGTTAAATGACAGAGAAAAAAGAGCCTGTAGTAGAAACGCCTTTAATGAAGCAATACAACCAGATTAAGACAAAATATCCTGGTGCTATATTGCTTTTTAGGGTTGGAGATTTTTATGAAACTTTTGGCGAAGATGCTATCAAAGCAGCAAATATTTTAGGCATCGTGCTAACAAAAAGAGCAAACGGCTCAGCTTCCTTTATTGAACTTGCAGGATTTCCACACCATTCTTTGGATACTTATCTTCCCAAATTGGTAAGAGCCGGACAGCGAGTTGCAATTTGCGATCAGCTTGAAGATCCTAAACTTACGAAGAAAATTGTTAAACGAGGTGTCACAGAATTAATCACTCCCGGTGTTTCTTATAATGATAAAATACTTGATCATAAATTCAATAATTATTTAGCGGCAATACATTTTGAAAAAGACAAATGCGGAGCTGCATTTCTTGATATATCAACCGGTGAGTTTATGGCTGCCGAAGGTAGTTTCGACTATATAGAAAAGTTGGTACAAAGTTTAAAGCCTGCGGAAATTGTATTGTCGAAAAGTTTTTTTAAAGTTTTTAAACAGCAGTTCGGTGACAAATTTTATACCTATCAATTAGATGATTGGGTTTTTCAATATCAATTTGCTTTCGATAAATTGATAGGACATTTTAATACAATTTCGCTCAAAGGTTTTGGTATTAATGATATGCCTTTGGCAATTACTGCAGCCGGTGTTTGCATGCACTATTTATCAGAAACACATCATGAGCAGGTAAAACATATACAGGCAATATCACGACTTGAAGAAGATAAATATGTTTGGCTCGATAGGTTTACAATCAGAAATTTGGAGTTGCTTCACTCACCGCATGAAAACGGAATATCATTATTAAATGTAATTGATAGAACAGTTACACCAATGGGAGCACGTTTGCTAAAAAGATGGTTGGTGATGCCTTTAAAAGAATTGTCGGTTATCAATGAAAGACTCGAAATTGTTGATCATGCTTTGCATCAAACTAAATTACGGAATGAAGTAATTGATCTTTTAAAACAAATTGGTGATCTTGAAAGATTGATTTCTAAAGTTGCGATGAAGCGTGTGAATCCTCGTGAATTGCAGCAACTCAACAGAGCGTTAAAACATATCATTCCGATTAAGAAATTATTTGAAGAAAGCGGAAACGAATTATTACAAAAAATATCCGGACAAATAAATGAATGTAGTTGGGTAATCGAAAAAATTGACAAAGAATTAAAACCAGAACCACCTGCATTATCAAATAAAGGTGATGTAATTTGTGAAGGCGTGAATTCTGATTTGGATGAGTTGAGAAAAATTGCTTATTCAGGAAAAGATTACTTATTGCAAATTCAACAAAGGGAGCAGGAAAAAACCGGAATACCTTCTCTTAAAGTTTCTTTCAATAATGTATTTGGATATTATTTAGAGGTTACAAATACTCACAAATCCAAAGTGCCTCCTGAGTGGATTCGCAAGCAAACGCTAACAAATGCAGAAAGATATATTACTGATGAATTAAAAGTTTACGAAGAAAAAATTTTAGGTGCTGAAGAAAAAATCACTTCCATTGAAGAACGTCTTTATGCCGAGTTAGTTGTTGCTATTGCTGATTACGTAGCACCAATTCAGCAAAATGCTTTGATACTTGCCCGAATAGATTGTTTGTTTTCGTTTGCTGTGCTTGCCGAAAAATATCATTATACCAAACCTTTAATTGATGAAGGTTTTGAGATGATTTTAAAAGATGCACGACATCCTGTAATTGAACAGCAATTGCCAATTGGCGAGAAATATGTTTCCAATGATATTTATTTAGATAATGAAAAGTTACAAGTCATTATTTTAACCGGACCAAATATGTCGGGTAAATCGGCATTGCTCAGGCAAACTGCATTAAATGTAATCATGGCGCAGATTGGTTGTTTTGTTCCAGCATCGTATGCTAAAATTGGCTTGGTAGATAAAATTTTTACCAGAGTTGGAGCTTCGGATAATATTTCAAGCGGTGAATCAACTTTTATGGTTGAGATGACAGAAACAGCCAGCATTCTAAATAATATTTCTAAGCGAAGTTTAATTTTACTGGATGAAATTGGAAGAGGTACCAGCACTTATGATGGTGTTTCTATTGCTTGGTCGATAGCTGAATTTATCAGCAATCATCCATCAAAACCTAAAACGCTTTTTGCTACTCATTATCACGAATTAAATGAGTTGGAACAAAAAGATAATGCCATCAGAAATTTTCATATTGAGATCAAGGAAACGGCAAACAAAATTATATTTATCCGAAAATTAAAAGAGGGTGGAAGTGAGCATAGTTTTGGAATTCATGTAGCGAAGATGGCTGGTGTTCCGCAAACAGTGGTTAATCGCGCTAAACAAATTTTATCAGATTTAGAAAGCCAGCGTGATCAAATTGGAGATAAGAAAAAGGGAAACCCTTCCATTAATAATTCTTCGATTCAGTTGTCGATGTTTCAAATCAACGATCCTGTTTTAGAAAAGCTGCGTGATGAGTTATATATGATCGATATTGATACACTTTCACCAATAGAAGCGTTGATGAAATTAAATGAAATAAAAAAAATGTTGAAGAGTTAAATTCTCTCAGTCATCATTTTAAAAGCGATAAGCTGTTAAAGATGAAAAAGATTTCTCTCCGTTCTTGTACATATTGATTCTATTTATATATTTGCACCTCCAAAAATCATGCGAGAGTAGCTCAGTTGGTAGAGCGCAACCTTGCCAAGGTTGAGGTCGCGAGTTCGAACCTCGT
>CAIUEQ010000297.1 GCA_903898215.1 uncultured Bacteroidota bacterium
TAACCAATCAACTAAAAATCATGAAAAAGAAAATATATGAACGTCCGCTGATACAACGCATCAACACCGGATTGATGAATAAGTTCGGAACAAAAACCGAATACGCTCCTCTTACTCATATTGACGGATTTAATGTAAAAAATCTGATCAAAGAATATGGCTCTCCACTCTTTGTTATTTCTGAAAAAACAATTCGTGAAACTTATAAAGAAGCAAACAGAGCATTTAAAACTCGTTATCCAAAAGTGCAATTTGCATGGAGCTATAAAACAAATTACATCAACGCGGTGTGTAATGTTTTCCATCAGGAAGGTTCTTGGGCTGAGGTTGTATCAGGATTTGAATACAATAAAGCTTTGCAAAACGGTGTTCCCGGAAATAAAATTATTTTCAATGGTCCTGATAAAACAGATGATGATTTGATCATGGCAATCAACAATAACTCTCCAATCCATATTGATCATTTAGATGAATTATATCGGTTGAGTGAGTTAGCTGAAGAAATGAAAATGAAACCAAATGTTGCTATTCGTGTAAATATGGATACAGGTATTTACCCAATGTGGGATAGGTTTGGTTTTAACTACGAAAACGGTCAGGCTTGGGATGCCATCAACAAAATAATTTTAGGTAATAAATTAGAGTTGGTAGGATTACATGCGCATATCGGAACATTTATGCTTTCACCAAGTGCTTACGCAATTGCGGCAAACAAACTTTCTGATTTAGCATTAGGTGTTAAAAAGAAATTCGGAAAAATGGTTCAGTATATTGATATGGGTGGAGGATTTGCATCTAAAAACACATTGAAAGGTTCATTCCTTCCGGGTGAAGATACCTCTCCTACTTTTGATCAATTTGCAGAATCAATTTGCACCTCTTTACTAAATGCTGGATTTATTGAAAAAGATTTACCTCTTTTAATTTTAGAAACAGGAAGAGCGATGATTGATGATGCAGGATATTTATTGGGTAGTGTTATTTCAAACAAAAGATTATCTGATGGAAGAAGAGCAACTATCATGGATTTTGGTGTGAACATTTTATTTACTTCATTTTGGTATAATCATAAAATCAGTCCTGCTCAGGATTTTAGTACCTATACCGAAGATACTGTTATGTACGGACCATTATGCATGAACATTGATGTGATTAGAGATAATATTACTTTACCTCCATTAAAGAAAGATGACAATGTTGTAGTGCATACTGTTGGAGCTTATAACATGACACAGTGGATGCAATTCATCACCATGCGCCCTGCAGTTGTTATGCTAGGTTTGGATGGAAAATCATACATCATTCGTAAACGTGAAACCATTGATAATATTCAAGAAAATGAAGTGATGCCGGATTATCTTTCTAAGTTTAAAATATAAATATTTTTAAGAACACGAAGTAATTATCAAACCTTTGTGTTCTTATCTTTATTAAATTTATTTGTGCCTTTGTGTACTAAAAAACTATAAATGATTAAACAGAACGGAAACTTTTTTTACCAGTCATTCATCAACAGTTATTCGCAATTATTTTTTTCTGAGAATAAAATATTTGCTTACCTGCTTTTGCTTTCATCTTTCATTGATCCTTACACAGGGATTTGTGGAGTTGTAGGGCTGGTTACTTCCATGCTGTTCAGTTATTGGATAGGACTCGATCGAAATCAAATAAAATTTGGAGTATATAGTTTCAATGCATTGATGGTTGGCTTGGTAATGGGCATGACCTATCATATCAATTTACAGTTTTTGATTATGCTTATTTGTGCTTCTATCATTACTGTTTTATTGAGTGTGCTGTTTCATAATATTTTTTTAAAATATAAAATCCCGGTTCTTAGTTTACCATTTTTATTGAGTTTATGGATGGTGGTTTTAAGCCTCCAAACATTTAAAAATATTGAAATAAACATTCGAGTTGATAATATCAGAATGGACGCCCTTTCAACTTATTTACATCTTCCTTTATTTTTTGATGTGTATTTTAAATCACTGGCAGCAATATTTTTTCAGTATAATATTATTGCCGGAATTTTAGCAGCAATTGGTCTGCTAATTTATTCACGAATTGCATTTTCATTATCCTTAATTGGTTTTAGTATTGGTTATCTTTTTTACTTTTTAATGGTTGGAGAATTTAATCAGTTATTGTATTCTTATATCGGATTTAACTTTATTCTCACAGCAATAACTCTTGGTGGTTTTTTTATTATTCCATCTATCCGTTCTTATATTTTGGTAATTATAGCAATGCCTGTAATAGCTGTATTAA
>CAIUEQ010000298.1 GCA_903898215.1 uncultured Bacteroidota bacterium
CAAACTCTGCGTACAACCTTAAGTATTTATCTTCAACAATTTTTAATTCTGAAGCCCAATCTTTATCTGCCGCTTTTTCATTCACATCATTAATATCTTCTTCAATACGTGACTTTATTTCATCAGCATTATCAATATTTTTTTCGTTTGATGTTGGATTTGCATCCTCTAAAACAACTTGCTCATTGCTGTTATTGTTCTGTTTAACTTGCTTTTCTTGCTCACTCATTTTATTCTCTTTTGATTTTCTGTTAAATATCATTTTGGTTTCGGGGTGTAGTTTTCAATAGTATTGCCAAAAAAGTTTTGGTGTCAATTTGACAACTGCTTAAAAATCTTATTTAAGGCTTCAGTTAAGGCTTCGTCCCATATATCTTTTGCGATGATTTTACCATTCGTATCAATTAAAAAACTTGTTGGGATTTTTTTAATTGAATAATTTTTAACTATAGATGATTCCCATCCGGCAAAGTCACAAACTTGTTTTCGTATATCTAAATTATCCTTTGACACCGCTACTCGCCAAAGCTCCTTATTGGTATCAAGCGATACATTGATGAATACAATTTTCAAATCATATTGCCTTGCAATTTTTTTATATTTATCATGAATTTTATCCAGCAGTTGATTTTGTTTTCTGCAAGGCAAACACCAACTCGCCCAAAAATCAACAAATACAATTGAGCCTTTTAATGCAGCTAAATGTATGACATCCCCATTAAGCGCACGAATAGTAAAATCGGGAGCTTGAGCACCTACTATTAGTTCATCTGATTTTTGAAAACTGATGAAAAGAATAAATAAAAAAGACAGTATTGACACTCTAAACACAACTGCAATAATACGTAAGCTGAGGCATTATTCCATTCTTGTTATATCAGCACCAAGTGCTTTTAAGCGAGAATCAATATGCTGATAGCCTCTATCAATTTGCTCAATATTATTTATGGTGCTGGTTCCATTTGCTGCCAAAGCTGCAATTAGCATGGCAACACCGGCACGTATATCTGGAGAACTCATTGTTATTCCTCTTAATTTTGTTTCACGGTTCGACCCGATAACTACAGCACGATGGGGATCACACAAAATAATTTTTGCGCCCATATCAATTAAATTATCGACAAAAAACAATCTGCTTTCAAACATCCATTGATGAAGAAGTACGCTACCTTTTGCTTGTGTTGCTGTAACCAACGCTATTGAAATCAAATCGGGAGTAAAGGCAGGCCATATTCCATCTCTGATTGTTAAAATAGAACCATCAATTAATGTTTGGATTTTATAAGATTCTTGTTGAGGAATATAAATATCATCACCACGAAATTCCATTTCAATTCCCATCTTTTTAAAAACATTTGGTATCACACCAAGCTCAGGAATAGCACAATTTTTTATGGTGATTTCCGAATTTGTTGTAGCAGCAAGTCCAATAAAACTACCAATTTCAATCATATCCGGTAACATGCGATGCTCACAACCACCAAGCTTTTCAACACCTTCAATGATTAATAGATTTGATCCAACTCCACTAATCTTCCCTCCCATTCTATTTATCATTTTACACAATTGTTGAAGATATGGTTCGCACGCTGCATTATAAATTTGAGTAGTTCCTTTTGCTAAAGATGCAGCCATTACAATATTTGCAGTACCTGTAACTGATGCTTCATCCAAAACCATATATGCACCTTGCAAATTCTTTCCATCAATTTTGTAGGTACGTTCCTCACGCATATGAATAAAAGTTGCTCCAAGATTTTCGAAGCCTCGTAAATGTGTATCAACCGGTCGTCTACCAATTTTGTCTCCACCAGGTTCTGGAATATATGCTAAACCAAATCTCGCTAACAATGGTCCGATAATCATAATTGACCCACGAAGGCTTGCTCCAATTTTTCTAAAATCTTCGCTTAATAAATATTCAAGGTTTACATTTTTAGCCTCGAATGTAAAAGTATCATCGTTTACACGCCCAACTTTTACACCCAACGCTCCGAGTAACTCGATAAGTTTCATCACATCCCGAATATCCGGAATATTTGAAATGGTCACTTTTTCTTCTGTAAGCAATACTGCTGATAGAATTTGTAATGCTTCATTCTTCGCACCCTGAGGGATGATTTCACCTTTTAGTGTTTTACCACCTTTTACTTTAAATGACGACATATTTTTTTTGTAATTAGTTAGGCGAAATTATGTTTTAACGATGCGGAAACAGGTGAATTTAAAATTCTTTTGTTCACTAATATTTGTTGATTGTCTAAATAAAAAATAGTATCTGTTTTAATACATAATAATTGATGTTTTATAACAAAAATTTATTTCAAAATAGTACTTAATTTTGAATCGTAAATTATCACTAAAGTTAATTTATAAAAAGTATGAAAACACGTTCACAAATGCTGGTTAAAAAACTCATGCTGATTCTTGCTATTATTTGGTGCAATATTTCTTTTGCCCAAATCCCGAATTGGAATATGGAAAGTTGGACGACAACTTCAAAGGATATTCCTTCGCAATGGATAACATTTGGTTCCGCTACTAAAGTTAGTCCGGGGCAAAACGGATCGTACGCTGTAAAACTGCAGGGAAACAGTAGTCAGGATTATAGTAACGGACCCGGAGCAATTTTATATGGAAACCCTGGCAATAATAATGGATTTGAGGGAGGCACACCATTTACTGCTCGCCCAGATTCTTTGGTTGCTTTTTTTAAATATGCAATTGACGCAGGAGATTCGGCATGGGTAATTGTTATGTTAAAAAATAATGGAACAATAATTAGTAGTGACCAATACGCATATACAGGCAGCAATAAAAGTGGGTTTAAACGAATGAGTTTTAAAATTCATTATTACAGCACTGCAACACCTGATACAATGTTTATAGGATTTACTTCAACTATCCCTAATAAAACAAATGGTACTATAAACACTATCAGTTGGGTAATACTTGACAATATTAGTTTTGTTGGCACAACACAAAATGTCCCAAATCCTGATTTTGAAAATTGGACAACACAATCTACCTATTCACTTAATGGTTGGGAAAACAAAAGTTCGGGGTCAGGGACAAACGTAATGAGAACAACTGATGTGTATGCAGGTAGTTACGCAATGAAACTTCAAGGATATACACAAACAGGAACAAATAATAACAACGGAAACTGGGGACCAACTTTTCCTGTTACAGCAACACCAACGTCATTAAAAGGATTTTATAAATTCAACCCTCAAAGCGGTGATTCATTAGACATTTATATCGGGTTGTGGAAGAACGGACAAGGTGTTGGCGGAGGTGGTTTTATGTCTCAAAATACAATAAATACATACACTCCATTTTCGGTACCAATAAATTATAACCAAACTCCTCCGCAAACTCCGGATAGCGCAACCATACAAATTCAATTCAGAAATGGCAATAATCCTCGCGGTCAATCGATTGCTTATATCGACAATTTAAGTTTCGATCAATATATTTATGCTGGTATACCCGGAGCAACACAGCAAATCAAAAACCTTACAATTTATCCTAACCCCGCAGAAGTGAAGTTAAATGTGAAATTCGATTTGATGCAGAAAGAAAAAGTTATGATCTGTATTTATGATTTGAAAGGTTGTGAGGTGATGAAATTATCAGAACAATATTTTGATATCGGGAAGCATGAGTTGAACTTTAATATTGAGCAACTTTCATCTGGAATTTATTTTATGGTTACACAAAGCGAAACATCTCTATCTCATTCGAAACTCGTGATTACTAAATAGTTTATTGTTTTTTTTACTCAAACCCTGCGTGAATACGTGGGGTTTTTGTTTTTATATCACCACTCCTTAGCTATAAAAAAAAATCATATGAAGCCATAATATTCTTTACTTTTAAACGAAAAAAAGTTTAACCATTTGAATTGACAACTCGTTGTAATATAAAATAAGTAGCTGTTTTTATTGCATTAATACATGTTATTTAATGATAGACTGCAAAAACATATTCAAAAATCGGTAATACTTTTGTGCGTTGATTATCACTAAAGATAGTTACCACATTTTATGAAATCATTTTCACTTAAATTATTGCAAAGTGTTTTAGTAGCACTTGCAATTTTTAGCTGCAATATTTGTGTTGCACAAATTCCAAATTGGAACATGGAGAATTGGTCAAGTAAGAGTGATTTGCCGTGTCAGTGGGTAACGTATGGTTTAACAACAAAAGTTAGCCCTGGACAAAATGGACTTTATGCTATAAAACTTCAAGCAGACGACTTAAATTACCCGGGAGCAGTTTTATATGGATTTACAAATATTAAAAATGACAATAATCCAGGAACACCATTTAACTCGAGACCAGATTCAATGATAGCTTATTTTAAATATCATATTTCTGAAGGTGATGTTGCTCGTGTATTCATTACAACAAAAAATAGCAGAGAACAATGCAGCAATGATTTGTATGAATATACTGGAGATAATACTGTTGGCTATAAGAGAATGGCTTTTAAAATGCACTATACAAATGAATCTAATCCTGATACAATGTATATTGGGTTTACTTCAACTCGTCCGGAACTAAATGCAATAAATAAATCAAGTTGGGTAATACTCGACAATATCAGCTTTTCAGGCACTAAACAAAATATTCAAAATCCTGATTTCGAAAATTGGACAAGTCAATCATCCTATTTTGCTGAAGGATGGCAAAGTTTTACTTCACAACTTGGATCAAATATCCAAAGAAGCAGCAATGCATATGCCGGTAAATATGCCATGAAATTGCAATCTACATTTAACTCCTCAACGATTATAAATGGCACTACATTCACAACAGGAAGTTTAAATTCAAATAATTCAGGTCCATCATTTCCTATTAATTCAACACCAAATTCTTTTAAAGGATTTTATAAATTCATTCCTCAAAATGGTGATATTTTTTATGTAAATATTGTAGTGTATAAAAATGGGCAAATGATTGGCCAGGGAAATTTCACTTCTCCTGAGGCTGTAAATTTCTACATCCCTTTTTCTGTTCCAATAATATATGAAATTAATTCTGTTGGCGTTAAACCCGATAGTGCATCAATTCAATTTGCAACTTATAATTTAAAAAATAAACCTAGTGGTCAATCAATTGCATACATCGATAACTTAAGCTTTGACAGATTTATTTATGCAGGAATAGATGAATCGAAATCTCAAGTTAACAAGTTAAATATTTATCCAAATCCTACTGATTCAAAATTGAATGTGCATTTTGAATTGCTTCAAAAAGAAAACATTTCCATCTATATTTATGATATCAACGGTAGCGAAATTTTGAAATTAACAGAGCAATTTTTTGATGCAGGAAATCATGAACTGAATTATAATTTAACTGACCTCTCATGCGGAATATATTTTTTAGTCACACAATGCGGTTCATCAATCACACATTCAAAACTGATGATCGTTAAATAATTTCTTTTGTAATTATTATTACTCAAAAGCCCCACATGAAAATTGGGGCTTTTGTTTTTCAGATTTGTCAACCTATTTTTACCTCATTAAAAATAACCCACATGATTCGTAAACCTTTTAATTTAAATAAATGGATAGATGAAAATCGCCATTTGCTAAAGCCGCCTGTAAACAATAAAAATTTATATCCCGAAGGATCCGATTATATTGTGATGATAGTTGGTGGACCAAATGATCGCAAGGATTATCATTATAATGAAACTGAAGAATTGTTTTATCAATTGGAAGGTGAAATTAATGTACGTATTCAGGAAGATGGAAAACCTGTTGACATCAAACTTGGACCTGGTGATATGTTTCTTTGTCCTCCCAAAACACCACACTCTCCAGGAAGATCAGCAGGTTCAATCGGTCTAGTAATTGAAAGAGTTCGTGAAGGAAAAGGTTTTACTGATGGCTTGCTTTGGTTCTGCGAAAAATGTAACCACAAATTACACGAAGCTTATTTTGAATTGCGTGATATTGAAAATGATTTCTTAAATCACTTTGATGAATATTACGCTTCAGAAGAAATGCGCACTTGTAAAAAATGTGGACATGTAATGGAGCCGGTTAAAAAACAATAATCGGTAAACGGTTATCGGTTGATTCGATAAACTATGAACTGTGAACCGTGAACTGTCATCTGATAACTAAAAATAAATGCAAAAAATAGATATACACGCTCACATTTTACCGGAGCATTTACCTAACCTTAACAAAAAATATGGTTATGGTGATGACTTTATTTCCCTTGATCATTTCGAAAAAGGGAAAGCTAACATGATGAAAGGTGACGGAACATTTTTTCGTGCTATTGATGAGTTATGCTGGAGTCCGGAAGCAATCATCCAACACATGGATAAACATGAAGTGCAGATGATGGCATTATCAACAATTCCGGTATTATTTTACTATTGGGCGAAACCTGAACACACGCATGAATGGAGCAAATACATCAACAATCATCTTGCTGATATTCAGAAAAAATATCCCACACGTTTTGTTGGTTTAGGAACTTTACCGATGCAAAATATTCCACTTGCAATGAAAGAATTATCACGTTGTAAAAATGAATTAAATTTACCGGGTGTAGAAATTGCTTCAAATATTTTAGATAAGAATTTGGATGACGAAAGTTTATTTCCTTTTTATGAAGCTGCCGAAAAATTAAGCATGTGCATTTTTGTTCATCCTTGGGATATGATGGGGCAAGATAAAATGAAAAAATATTGGTTGCCTTGGTTGGTTGGAATGCCTGCTGAAACTTCACGTGCAATTTGCAGCATGTTGTTTGGAGGAGTGTTTGATAAGTTCCCGAAACTGCGTGTAATGTTTGCTCACGGTGGTGGATGTTTCCCTCATACCATTGGAAGAATTTCTCATGGTTATCATGCACGACCAGACTTATGCAATTTAAATGATGTTGCTGATCCTTATGAATATGTGAAGAAATTTTATATCGATTCGTTGGTGCATGATGAAGATGCTTTTCGATATAATTTAAAATTATTTGGTGCCGAAAGAATTGCGCTTGGCTCTGATTTTCCTTTTCCTTTAGGAGATTTAGAACATGGGAAATTTATTGAAGAGATGAAAGATTTAAGTGTTGAAACCAAACAGCAATTGCTTTATAAGACAGCTAAAGAATGGTTGGGGATTTA
>CAIUEQ010000299.1 GCA_903898215.1 uncultured Bacteroidota bacterium
AAATGTGTATTGTGCTACAAAATTTGCTGTTGATGCATTAAACAAATCGATGCGTATCGACCTGCTGAAACATGATATTAAAGTTACAGGAATTCACCCGGGAGCTGTTGAAACAGAATTTTCAATTGTTCGTTTTAAAGGTGATGTTGAACGTGCAAAAAAAGTTTACGAAGGATTTGAAAATTTAGTTGCTGCAGATATTGCCGAAGCAATTTGGTTTGCTGTTTCTCGTCCGCACCATGTTAATATAAATGAGCTTACCATCATGCCAATGGCGCAGGCTCAGGCAGGTGTAATTCAAAAAAGAAGTTAGTCGATTATCATTATTGATCTCATGTCTAAAAAAAACATAAAAACGGAAGTCTCTAATAGCAAAAAAAATATTGCCAAAAAAAATGTGTTAGAGAGCAAGGTTTTTCAACTCTGTTTTATTGTTTTTTTAGTATTGATAATTTATGCTCCAACACTAAAATATGAGTATGTGAGTTTGGATGATACCTCACTGATAGTTGATAAGTTTAAGTTTAATAAACAAGCTTCAAACATTCCTAAAGTTTTTGCTCAGCAAGTTTTTTTCGTTCCCGGAGAATACAATATGGATTGTGTGGTTCATCCAAAAGAAGAAAAGAAAACAACGGGATATTATCGGCCAATTTTGAGTTTGTCGTTTATGCTCGATGCAATGATCAGCAATTCACCAATGCCTAAATTTTACAGATTCTCAAATATAGTTTACCATATTATTTGCTGTGTTTTATTACTCACCGTTTTTAGTTTAATAGGATTCTCTTCCATCTTAGCTTTTTGTCTCACACTCATCTTTGCTGCACATCCATTGCTGGCACATGCAGTAGTTTGGATTCCGGGAAGAAACGATTCTCTGCTTACCATTTTTGTTCTTGCAAGTTTTATATACTTTTTGAAATCGCTTTCATTCCCTTCACTTAAAAATTACGGTTTACATTTTTTGTTTTTTTTACTTGCATGTCTTACAAAAGAAACGGCATTTTTACTTCCCATCATTTGTTTCTCGTATCTTTTATTTTTCGAAAGATCAAAAATATTTGTAAAGAATAATTTGCTGCATGTAGGTTTTTATTTAGCATCAGTATTTTTAGTGTTTTCTATGAATGTTCATACCATGGGAGGAATGAGTGGCTTTTCGATACAAGATCTGCTAAAAATGGGTACAGAATATTTATATAATATTCCGGTTGGACTGCTTCAGTTTTTCGGGAAATTAGTTATGCCTTTTAATTTATCCGTATTACCAACATTAGCTGATACCAACTATTTTCTTGTTGCAGCTTCGATAATTCTTGTTGCTGCCGGAATTTATTTTAGCAGAAACAGAAAATGGAATTACATTTTATTTGGAGCAATTTGGTTTATTGTTTTTTTATTACCTGCACTTTTTGTTGCCGGAAAGGATTTGCATGAGCACCGTGCTTATTTACCAGAAATAGGGTTTTTAATTTCCATAGGAGGGATATCAGGACTGTCAATAAATATTTATGACAAGAAGTTTTATCTTTCTTTGATATCGATCATAGCCATTTTTTATTTTGTTCAACTTTCTAATTTGCCATTGTATCAAAACCGATTTAATTTTTGGGGCAATTCAATAACCACTGCAAATAATGCTTCGGCAGCTTATAATTCAATGTCGCTAGGAAAATTATATGAACAAACAGAACAATACGACAAAGCAATTGAAGTATATAATGCCGGGTTAGAAAGAAAACAAAATCAACTGATGCTAAATAATAATTTAGGTGGGGCATATATGTATAAAGGCATGTTCACTGAAGCAGAGATTGCACTTAAAAAAGAAATTGCTTTAAGCCCCGATAATTGTTGTGCATATTATAATATCGGACTCATCCGTAAATTTACCAATCATGCTGATTCGTCAGTTTTTTATTGGAAAAAAGCATTGGAAGTAAATAAAGATTTTGCCAGTGCCTATCAGGAATTAGCGGTTTATTATAAAAATAAAAAAGACACCGCAAATTATAATTGGTGTGCCTACGAAATGCAAAAACGGAAATTACCTGTGCCATAAAAAGTATGAAAAAATATTTTACTACAGCTAGCATCCAGAATTATTTTTTACCGATCATACTTTTTTGTATTTATTTTATTTGGCATTTTCTACACATCACCGATAGGGATATTTGTTTAGATGAACCCTACACAATTTACCACGCACAAAAAAGTATTTATGATATCATCCTCCTAACAATTAATGGCGAAGCCAATCCACCTTTGTTTATGATTTTGGTTCATGGATGGATACAACTTTTCGGAATTTCAGTAACGTCAATAAGGTTATTGCCACTATTGTTAAGTTCGCTAACAATTATATTTCTTTATAAATCATCTTTTAAGTTAGCCGGTGTTTATGCAGCATTAATTACATCATTTTTATTTTTGTTTTCTTCCCTTCATTTTTATTTTGCATTAGAGGTAAGAACCTATTCATTGCTGTCGTTTTTTACTGCTGTGATTTATTATTTATATATTTTGTTGATTCAGAACGAAAAAAAAACATGGGTCATTTTCTGCATCATATTAACAAATATCGGGATTGTATTGAGTCATCATTTTGGATGGTTTGTTATAGCAAATCAGGGTATTATTTTCTTGTTTTATTTTAATAAAAAAGAGCTCAGAAAAAAGATTTTTACCATTCTTGTTGCCACAATTATTCTTTCAATTCCGGTAATCATTTTGGTGGTCAAACAGTTTTTTGTTTCATCGGAAGTTACATGGGTAGCACCTCCGGCAGAAAGCATATTTCAAAACTATTTATTTGCATTTTTTAATCACAGATATGCTTTTGATTTTGTTGCCTATACTTTGTTGGCAAGTTTGATATTCTTTATTATTTATGAAATCTTTATTAAAAAATTCGCAGAGGTTCGATTAAAAGAAACCTTGATGATATTGATCTGCTTTGCTGTTCCATTTACATTTATGTATTTGATTTCTTTTAAAGTTCCCATGTTTATCGACAGGTATATTTTATTTAATTCTATCGCATTATATTTATTCATAGGAGTTGCAATTGGAAAATTATTATACCCTTTTTGGTATTTACAGCTTATTGCTTTTTTAAGTATTTCAATACCTGTTTGCGAACATCTTTCTGTCAGTCAGAAAAACTTTTATTATAGGGAAGTTAAAAATGCTGTTGATCATACCATGAAATTTAAAGATGAGCATACCCTTGTTTTTATTCATCCGGCATGGAATAATATCGAGTTTGTATATTATTATAATCCTGATCTGTTTAAAAAAATTGTTGCCGATGAGTTTTTAAAATTATATCCCGAAAATATTTATCCAATATACAGCATGGATAGAGTTGCAGATATTTTAAAAAACAAAACCAAAGATATTCAGACAATCATTTTTTATACCAACGGTACTGATTTTGCAAACCCCTACAATAAAATTCCGCTCGATACTTTTAACGATTATACCAGAGTGGATAGTGTATTTTATCCTCAGTGTATTAATGTGATGGTTTATAAAAAAGTGTTAAATAAAAAAGGTCTTAACTGATAATTTGCTAAGACCTTTAATTTTAATGTGACTTTAAATATAAGAATTATTCACCGCATATATGCGGTGAATAATTTGTTTTTTCACCGCATGGATTCAAGTCATAAAAAATTATAGGTTAATTATTGTTAGTTCATTAATGTTGTGTATATGTATCAAACATCACTACTTCAAATTTTAAAGAAATATATTCTCATTTTTTCTCTTATTTTCTTTACAACATTTTGCAATATCTTATACGCGCAACCAGGGGAACTTGACTTAACTTTTAATCATAATGGATGGGGATTCAATCAGGGTACCTCTATTGGTTCAATCAATATACAAAAGGATGGAAAAATCATTGTTAGTGGAGATTTTAGGCTCAATAAATATAATGGCAATGTGCCTGTAAAAACAGTAGCACGGCTAAATTTTGATGGTAATATTGACACTACTTTTATACCAACTCAATGTTTAGACTGTGCTTATCCCAACATCCCCAACTTACTTGGCGTGATTGGCTTAGATAATAATGAAAAACTATTGGTTATTACCGGTAATCAAGGCCACCGAATTCACAGATTAAATAATAATGGAAGTAGGGACACTACCTTTATTTTTACAGATACAACTAATGATTATACTATAAATCAAGCTATCATACAAAACAACCAAAAAATCATTGTTGTAGTTTGGTCAAATAACACTGGTGAAAATAAAATTATACGGTTAAATCCAAATGGTGCTATTGATACTACCTTTAAATCTTTGTTATATATTGAAAATGGAGCAAGAATAGCACTTCAAGGTGATGGAAAAATAATTGTTGGAAAACAATACTTCACTAACATTATTCCATTTTTGGATATAGTAAGACTAAACCCTAACGGCAGTTTTGATTCAACTTTTAGTTCTATAATTGGGATTCAGGGGCATATTTACTGTATAAGGAAACAAAGTGATGAAAAAATCATAATTGCAGGTGATTTTACTTCAATAAATGGAAAAACATTAATCAGAATTGCACGATTGAACTCAAATGGAAATTTAGATTCCACATTTCATCCCATTAATAATATAAATAGACAAGTAAGTTCAATTTTACCACAAAGTGATGGGAAAATTATTATTACAGGGGACTTTAGCCCATTGGTAAGTCAACATTTATATGGAATTGCTCGCCTTAATAATAACGGTAGTCTTGATTCAACATTTATGCCCATTGGCAGACCAGTTATTAGTTCAATTGCGTTTCAAAGCGTTGATAAAATTATAATTGCAGGAACATTCGCTTACTATAATGGATACTCTAACAGTATTCAAAGTCAACCTGCCATTGCCCGAATTGAAAGTGGCCTAAAGTCTACTGATGTCAAATCATACATGCCAAATAAATCATCTCAAATATCTATATACCCAAACCCAAGTGATGGAATTTATAATGTGATAGGAGAGAATATGAAGTCCATTAAAATATATGATTTACTAGGAAAATTGGTACATGAATCGCTTTCAATTAAAGATTCAAAATCTGTATTGCCCAATAAAAGTATTGTTGATTTAAGTAATCAGTCAAATGGTGTATTTCTTGTTGAAGTATTTACCGAGCAAGGTGTAGAGTATATAAAAATCTTGAAACATTAATATCTAAAGCATAAAAAATACTCTACCATAATTAAAGAAATCCAAGGAACTTAGGAAAGCAGATTGCAATACAAGCTACGAAGTCATTTCTATTTAATTAAAAATTTCTCATTAATACTATAAAT